>DATHBP010000197.1:0-18756 GCA_035296085.1 Nocardioidaceae bacterium
GCGGCATCGTTGAGCTGCAGCTTGTCGAGGGCGTCGCGGAGCACGGGGTAGTCGTCGCCGTTGATCGGGAACAGCCCGGCGTACACCATCGGGCGTGGGTGCCGGTAGCCGCTGAGCGGGATCGTCGACCCGCGGACGGCAGAGGTGACGGTGTCACCGACCCGGGACTGGCGTACCTCCTTGACCCCTGTGATCAAGTAGCCCACCTCGCCGACGCCGAGATGGGCCGCCTTGACCGGGTCGGGGGAGATGACGCCGACCTCGAGCATCTCGTGGACGGCCCGGGTCGACATCATCATGATCCGGTCACGAGCGGACAGCTGTCCGTCGACCACCCGCACGTAGGTGATGACACCGCGGTAGGTGTCGTAGATTGAGTCGAAGATCAGCGCTCTGGGCGGTCCGTCGGCATCGCCGGTCGGCGGTGGAGTCGTGGCCACTACGGCGTCGAGCAGCTCGGCTACCCCTTGGCCGGTCTTCGCGGAGACCCGCAGGATGTCTGCGGGGTCGCAGCCGAGCACTTGGGCGAGCTCGGCGGCGTACTTGTCCGGCTGAGCGCTCGGCAGGTCGATCTTGTTGAGCACCGGAATGATGTGCAGGTCGCCCTCCATCGCGAGGTAGAGGTTTGCCAGTGTCTGCGCTTCGATTCCCTGCGCCGCGTCGACGAGCAGCACGGCTCCCTCACACGCTTCGAGGCTGCGGCTGACTTCGTAGGTGAAGTCCACGTGCCCAGGCGTGTCGATGAGGTTCAAGACGTACGTCACCGGCGTGCCGTCGGCGCCGGTCACGGCCCAGGGCAGCCGGACGGCCTGGCTCTTGATCGTGATCCCCCGCTCGCGCTCGATGTCCATCCGGTCGAGGTACTGCGCCCGCATGTCGCGCGCATCGACCACCCCGGTCAGCTGCAACATCCGGTCGGCCAGCGTCGACTTCCCGTGGTCGATATGGGCGATGATGCAGAAGTTGCGTATCGCTGCGGGGTCGGTCCGCCCGGGCGGCGGGGCGGGCGACACTGGCCTGGACACGCTCGCAACGGTAACGAAGTGCCAGCTGGGCTGCCGCAGGACGACAATGGCCGCTTGCGGACGTGTCAGGAGAGCAGCCGGTGAGCCGGGCTGCCGGTGTGCGAGTGGAGTACGCAGCGCTGCCGGGGCGGGTGCGTGCCTGGGTCGAGGCCGAGCTGCGGTCACAAGTCACCTCCGCGGTGACCCAGGCTGGCGGCTTCTCCCCGGGAGCAGCCGCCCGGTTGGTGACCGCCAGCGGCGGCCGCGCATTCGTCAAGGCGGTGGGTCCCGAGCTGAACCCCAAGACTCCGGAGCTCTTTCGGATGGAGCGGGTGGCTATGGAGTCGCTGCCCGCATCACCTCATGCGCCGAAGCTGCTGGCCGCCTACGACGACGGTGACTGGGTGGCCCTGCTGCTCGAGGACATCGAAGGTCGGCTGCCGGGACACCCGTGGACCAGCGAGGATGCGGATCTGGTCTTCGGCGCATTGGCCGAGCTCACCGCGGGGCTGCATCCCTCGCCCTGGCCGGCGGCGCCCCGCGCAGAGGTCACGATGGCGGGGTTCCTGACCCGCTGGCCGCTGGTGCGACGGTCCCCTCCGTTCGACCTCGACCCGTGGGCTGGACGCCATCTCGACGCGCTCGTCGGGCTGGGCGAGCGGGCGCTCCGCGCGATCCGAGGCGACACGTTGACGCACTGGGACGTTCGATCGGACAACGTGCTGGTCACGCCCGAAAACCGGGTGGTCTTCGTCGACTGGGCGCACGCCTGCCTGTCCGCTCAATGGGTAGACCCCGTGATCGCGGCGTGTGACGTCCTCGACGACGCCGATGTCGACGCCGACGCCCTGTTGTCCCGGTTTCCCGCGGTACGCAGCGCGGACCCGGTCGACGTGACCGCTCTCGTCGCTGCGGTCACCGGTGGCCTGGCGTGGTCGGCAGGCCAGCCGGGCCCGCCCGGCCTGCCCACCATCCGCCGCTGGCAGCGCGAGCAGGCTGCCATCCTGCTGGCATGGGTGCGGCGGCGGACGGGCTGGGCGTGACGTCTGCGATTGGGCTCCCGGCTCGGCGCGCTGGTAGCCTTTCGACCCGTACGGCGCGGTCAGCGGCGTGCCCACCTCCCCGACCGACCGAACGAGGCCCGCGCTGTGGCGAACATCAAGTCCCAGATCAAGCGCAACCGGCAGAGCGAGGAAGCTCGGCTGCGCAACAAGTCGGTGAAGTCAGCGCTCAAGACGTCCATCCGGCGATTCCGGGAGGCGGTCGAGGCAGGAGAACCCGAGCGAGCCCAAGAGCTGGCCCGGGAGGCAAGCCGAAAGCTCGACAAGGCGGCCTCAGCGGGAGTCATCCACAAGAACCAGGCGGCCAATAAGAAGTCCGCGATCTCCTCGCAGGCGTCGGCTCTCTAGATCCCGCTTCGTCCTGCTGGCCCCAGCGATGCGCGCGTGCCTTATGCCGGCCGCAACTCCGCTCGGTCTCTGCCGGCTCGCGCGGCAACCACCGCCATGACGACACGTTCGAGCGTGTAGGCCGCGTTGTCGGCCCCGCCCTTCACATCCGCATCAGCTCGGGCCACCGCCCGGATGGCGGTGGCCAACCCCTCCGGCGTCCAGCCGTTCGCCTGCGCCCGGATGGCCTTCAGCTTCCACGGCGGGACACCGACGTGGCGGGAGAGGTCGGCTTCGCGCAGACCACGCGGGGCGGCGGAGAAACGGGCCACCGCCCGCAGTCCAGACGCCAGCGCACTGGTCACCAGGACTGGCGGCACCGCGTTGTTGAGGGCCCAGCGCAGCTGCTCCAAGGACTGAGCTGTCTTGCCGTCGATGGCCGCATCGGCGATCGAGAACCCCTTGACCTCGGCCCGGCCCTCGAAGTATCGCGAGACCACTGTCGCGGTGACAGACTGGCCGGCGCAGTCTGCAACAAGCTGCTCGGCCGCGGCGACCAGGCTGCGCAGGTCGGTGCCCACGGCATCGACCAGGGCGCTCGCGGCATCTGGATCGATCTTTCCGCCGCCCTGGCGCACCTCCTCGGCGACGAAGTTCGGGAGCTGCCACATCTTCGGGGTCTCGCAGCGCACGTCTCGCACGGCGTCCAGCGGCCGCAACCGGTCGAGGAGGGCCTTGCCCTTCTGACCACCGGTGTGCAGAAGTACGAGAGCCACGTCATCAGCCGGGTTGGCCGCGAAGGACAGCAACGCAGCCGACGCCTGGTCGGAGGCGTCCTGGAGGTCGCGGATGATGACCGTCCGCACCGACGCGAACAGCGAGGGACTGGTGAGCTCGGCGAGCTCGGCTGGCTCGAGAGCGCCAGCCCGGATCTCGGCAACGTCGGAGTCGGGGTCCAGCGCCTTGACGGCGCCGGCAACCCGGGAGACCGCCCGCTCGGCCAGCAGCTCCTCAGCCCCGGTCACCAAGGTCACCGAGCCGAGCACGTCGGTCGCGGTGGTCTCCGGCGCCGTCATGGCGCTCAGCATGACAGCCCGCACCGACGCTGCGTTGGGCCAGTTCACCGTCGCGTCGACACCGCCACTGTGCCCGGGCTGACGACCACAGCAATGTCGCCACCGAGGTCGGTCCGCTCGATCCGGGCCGCGTCGTCATGGATCGTGCTCAACGTCTCGGGCGCAGGGTGGCCGTAGTCGTTGTCGGCTCCCACGGTGATTACGGCGAGCCGGGCGTCCACGGCGTCGAGGAATGCCGGCTCCTGGAAGCGCGACCCATGGTGCGGGACCTTCACGACGTCGGCGCGCAGATCCACACCGGAGGCCAGCAGCGCGCGTTGCGCCGGTGGCTCCGCGTCGCCGGTGAGCAGCAGCCGTCCGCCGGGCACCTCAACCATTAGCACCAGGCTGGCGTTGTTCTCGGGTGAGCCCTCCTCCGTTACCGCCTGGTAGGCCGTTGAGCCGGGCGCTGGGACAGGCCCGATCACCGTCCAGGTGAGCGCGCGAACGCTCCGTCGCTCGCCGTAGGTGGCGCGGGTTAGAGGTACACCCGCCGACGAGGTCCACGCCCGGACGGCCGCGAGCTGCTCGGGCGGGGAGTCCAGCGGCCCGATCTGCACCTCCCCGACGCGTCGGCCGGACAGGACCCCAGGCAGGCCGGCCACATGGTCGGCGTGCAGGTGGGTGAGCACCACGAGCGGGACGACCGAGATGCCGAGCCGGTCGAGGCAGCGGTCCACCAGCCGAGGTTCCGGCCCGGCGTCGACCACGACCGCCCGGCCGCCGGCGACGGACAGCACCAAGGCGTCACCCTGACCGACGTCGCAGGCGACCAGCGTCCATCCCTTCGGCGGCCAGCCCAGCACGGTCGGCGGTCGGACGAGGACGACCACGAGAAGCGCCGTCGCCGCCAAGCACCACCACCGTCGCTCCAGCAGCCGGGGGGTCAGAGCTACCAACACCAGGCATACGGCGGTGAGTGCGACCAGCGACAGCGGGTTGGCCGCCCATGGCATGCTTGCGCCCGGCAGCGCGGCGCCGTGCTCTGCGATGGTGGCAATCCACCAGGCCGCGAGACCAGCCAACTGGCCGATTGCGGCCGCGATGGCGCCGCTCAGTGGTGCTACCAGGCAGGTCAGCAGACCGAGAACGGTCGCTGGCCCGACCGCAGGCGCCGCCGCCAGGTTGGCGAACACGGCGACCAAGCTCACCTGTCCGGAGATAGCCGCGATCACTGGGGCACACACGGCCTGCGCGGCCATGGGCACTGCGAGCGCCTCCGCAAGCCACTCAGGCAGCCACCCTGAGAGCGCGGCCCGCCAGCGAGGGGCGAGTACGACGATGCCGGCGGTGGCCAACGCGGACAGCAAGAAGCCGACCGATCGAGCCAGCCAGGGGTCGACGAGCACGAGGACGACCACCGCCACGCTCAGCGCGCGGACACCGCGCCGGCGCCCGCCCGGCCCGAGGGCGACCAAGGCGGCCACTCCCATAGCCGCTGCCCGCAGGACGCTCGGCTCCGGGCGGGCGAGGAGCACGAAGCCCACGATCCCGAGCGCCCCCACAACGCTCAACCCATGGGCACGGACTCCACACCAGCGCGCGACGAGCAGCAGAAAGCCCAGAACCAAGGTGAGGTTGGCCCCGCTCACGGCGAGCAGATGCGTGAGGCCAGCCGTTTGGAAGTTCTCGACCGCCTCCGCCGGCATGCCCGCGTCGTCACCGTCGACGAGTGCCGGCACCAGCGCGCGCTCGACCGGCGCCAGCCCGCGCACGGCCTCCCGCAGTCCGCGCCGCAGGGACTCCACTCCACGCTGGACGACATTGAGCCCCGACACCACAGTCACCGGACCATGGGTCACGAGCACCCCGGCCAGGTCGTGTCCTTGCGCCGGCGCCAGCCGACCCTCGCCGACTAGTCGCTGGCCGGGCGCCACCCGCGCCCACGTTTCGTCGGCGATCACCAAGATCGGTGAGCGCACGCCCGTCGACGCGCCTCGGCCGGTCACCGCCTCCAGGCGGGCGCGGAACACCACGTACGTGCCGAACCGGCCCTGGCGCGCGACCGGGTCGGAGACGGCCACGAGCCGCGCATCGACCTCTGCACGCGCGTCGGCCAGCGCGGGCACGGGTCCGGCTGCGACCGCCGCGACACGCAGCACGGCGAGCAGCGCGGCAGCACCCGACACCACCAGCGCCAGCGCGACGCCCCACCGTCTGGTGCGGCAGATGGCGGCGCCCGCGAGGAGCAGCACGGCGGCGACGGCCAGCCCGTGCGCGACGCCAATCCCCAGCGTGAAGGCGGTCGTCGACCAGGCAGCGACTGCCGGCAACGCCAGCCTCGTATCTGCTCTCGGCTCGGGTGACGACGCTGACATCGGCGCACGGTCACACCGTCACGAAGGCACGAATGTCGGCCAGAGTCGCGTCCCCGATGCCGGAGACCTCCAACAGCTCATCCACGCTGGTGAAGCGCCCGTTCTCGTCCCGCCACGCCAAGATGGCCAGAGCCGTCACCGGACCGATCCCCGGCAGCGACTCGAGGTCCGCCTGGGTCGCGGTGTTGAGGTTGACCAGCCCAGCGGGCGAGGTGGGAACGCCGAGCGGCGATCCGGCTGGTGGAGGGGGCGGTGCTATCGATGCGGCCCGGATGCCAACCAGCAGCTGCTCTCCGTCGACCAGCAGCCGGGCGAGGTTGAGCGCCGACAGCTTGACCCCTCGGCGTGCACCGCCCGCCTTCTCCAGTGCGTCGACGACACGTGACCCCGCCGGGAGCTCGACGATCCCCGGTTGCCGAACCTTGCCCGCGACGTCGACCACCAACCGGGCGGCGGGGGCGCTCGCGGCTCCAGCCGGCGCGCTGCTCTGCGAGCTGCTGGGTGTCGCCTCGGCAGGAGCGAGGGAGCTGAACGGGCTCCCCGGCACAGCGATGTGCATCCGTGGTGCCGCAATCGGCTCCGGGCGGGCGCGTACGAACATCCACGCGCCCAGGGCGACGCACACCGCGGCTGCCAGCCCGACCAGCAGCAGATGCCCGGCAGTGACGCGCAGCGAGCCGCTTGCCGACCCGATCAGCTGGCGCGAGACCCGCTCCACGGGTGAGCTCGTGGAAACTGTGTCCCGGGCCGCGTGGCGGCCCGGAGATCGACTGGGTTGCGCGCCTCGGTCGGGTGCAACCGGTTCGACCGGGCGCGTGTCCGTGCCGGCAGGGTTGCCCTCCCCGCGGGACCGGGTCAACTGCTCGCCGAGCAGAGCCAGACGCCGACGAGCGACGTCCTCAAGCTCCGCGTCGACCCGCGGCTTCCACCAGAGCATGCTGCGACGCTAGAAGCGCGCTGACCCGCCCGGGCAGTGTGGCGCGCGCGCTGTGAATAACCCGCTGGCCAGGCCGCCCGGTGCATATCGGCGGGCTCGCCGGGTGTCGAGAAGGGGTCTAGCCCGGCGCCACGATCACGGCAAGCATGCCGGGGCCGACGTGCGCTCCGACGACCGCGCTGACCTGGCTCACGTACATCGCGCGTAAGCCCGGGACCCGCTCTTGCAGGTGCTCGGCCAGTGCGTGAGCCCGGTCGAAGTTGGCCAGGTGATGCACGGCGATGTCGACCGGCTGGCCGGCCGCCCGGTTCACCGCGAGGTCCTCGAGGCGGCTCCTGGCTCGAGAGGCCGTCCGTACCTTCTCCAGCGGGACGATCCGGCCTTTCTCCACCTGCAGCAGTGGCTTGACCGCCAGAGCCGATCCCACCAGCGCGGCAGCAGCACCGATGCGCCCACCGCGCCGCAAGTACTCCATGGTGTCGACGTAGAACAGAGTCGTCATCTGGGTGACCCGCTGCCGCGCTGCGGCGGCCGCGGCCGGCGCGTCGCCACCGGCGGCGAGCACACGAAGCGCCGAGAGGACGGCGAAACCGGTGCCCATGCCCACCTGTCGGCTGTCGACCGCCTCCACCGGGACCGGCGCCTCCGCTGCGGCGAGCTGCGCCGACTCGAACGTGCCGGAGACGGCGGCGGAGAGGTGGATCGAGACAATCGCTTCCGCGCCGTCCTTGGCCGCGCGCTGGTAGGCATCGAGCAGCGTGTGCGGTGACGGGCGGGACGTGCTGACCGGCTGCCGCTTGCGCAACGCGGTGGCGACTGCGTCGGGTGTCGTGTCGCCCTCGTCGAAGGACTGGTCGCCGATGACGACCTGGAGCGGCACGACCAGAACGCCATGCCGGTCGACCAGCTCAGCCGGCAGCGACGCCGTCGAGTCGGTGACGACGGCGACCCGGCTGCTCATGGACGCGACACTATCCCCGTAGCCCAGCCACCGAGTGGCGCGAGGTGGCCGAACTGCGCGGGTGAAACCAGCCACTTCGCGCCACTCGGGAGTCGACGCCAGCCACTTCGCGCCACTCAACGTCGGCAGCATGCCCAGCGCGAGCAGCCAGGCAATCGCTCACCCGGGTACGACGTTGACGAGCCTGGGCGCCCGTACGATCACCCGGCTCACCGGCCGGTCACCGAGTGAGCGCTGAACGCGCTCGTCGGCCAACGCGAGCTCGCGCAGCTGCGCCTCCTCAATGGCCGGTGGCACGGACAGCTTCGCCCGGACCTTGCCGGCGACCTGCACGATGCAGGTCACCGAGTCCTCGACGAGCAGCGCCGGGTCGGCCTGGGGCCAACCGGCCGCGGCAACCGTCGGGGCATGGCCGAGCCGCTCCCACATTTCTTCGGCGGTGAAGGGGGCGACAACGCTCAGCATCACGGCCGTCACCTCGACGGCCTCCCGGACCGCGGGGTCCGCCGGCCCGCATCCGGAGTCGATCGCCTTGCGGGCGGCGTTGACGAGCTCCATGACGCGGGCCACAGCGACGTTGAACTTCCTCGCCTCGATGTTGTCGGTCACGTCGCGGATCATCCGGTGCGTCACCTGGCGCAGCGCGATATCGCCTGCGCCCACGGCGGCACCGGCCTCACTGTCAACGTCGTGCGCAAGCCGCCATGCGCGCTGCAGGAAGCGCAGCGAGCCGGCCGGTGACACATCGGACCAGTCGATGTCGTCGTCGGGCGGTCCAGCGAACACCATTGTCAGCCGGACGGCATCGACGCCGTACGTGTCGAGCTGCTGACCCAGATCTACGCCGTTGCCGAGTGACTTGCTCATTGACTTGCCCTGGTTGATGACCTGGCCCTGGTTGAGCATGGCCGCGAACGGCTCCACAAACTCGACCAGTCCCATGTCGTACAGCGCCTTGGTGAAGAACCGGCTGTAGAGCAGGTGCAGCACGGCGTGCTCGATGCCGCCGATGTAGAGGTCTACGGGCATCCAGCGGCGCACGTCATCGGCGTTGAACGCTTCCTCGCTGTCATGCGGCGAGCAGTAGCGCAGGAAGTACCACGACGAGTCGACGAAGGTGTCCATCGTGTCGGTGTCTCGCCGCGCCGGCCCGCCGCAGCGCGGGCACTCCACCGCCACCCACTCGGTGGCGTTCGCCAACGGTGAGACTCCTTTGGGGGCGAGGTCGTCGCCCCGCAGGTCTGGCAAGAGCACCGGCAGGTCGCTGTCAGGCACCGGCACTTCGCCGCACTCACCGCAGTGCACGATCGGGATCGGGCATCCCCAGAAACGCTGCCGCGACAGCAGCCAGTCCCGCAGTCGGAAGTTGACCGCCGACTCGCCGACACCCTCTGCTACTAGCCGTTCGACGATGGCGGCGATCCCGTCGTCCTTGCCGGTGCCGTCGATGCTCCCCGAGTTGACGTGGACGCCGTCACCAGACGTGGCGACGCCGGTGTCCGCTGGGTCGGGTTGGCCGGTGTCGACGACGACCCGTACGGGCAGGCCGAACGTCCGCGCGAAGTCCAGGTCCCGCTGGTCGTGTGCCGGGACGGCCATGATCGCCCCGGTGCCGTAGTCGGCGAGGACGTAGTCGGCCGTCCACACCGGGATCCGCTCGCCGTTGACGGGATTGACCGCATGGACCCCCAGGAAGACGCCGGTCTTGGCGCGGTCGGCGGCAAGCCGCTCGATCTCGCTGGCCCGCTTGGTTTCCTCCAGGTACGCCTCGTACGCCGCCCGCTGCCCAGGTGCGCAGATCTCTGCGGCCAGGTCGGACTCGGGAGCAACGACGAAGAACGTCGCGCCGTACAACGTGTCGGGCCGGGTCGTGAAGACGCGTACCGGCTCGGCGCGGCCCTCGATGGCGAAGTCGACGTATGCCCCCTCGGAGCGGCCGATCCAGTTGCGCTGCATGGTCAAGAGGCGGTCGGGCCAGTGACCTTCCAGCGCTGCCATATCGTCGAGCAGTCGCTGCGCGTACTCAGTGATGGCGAAGTACCACTGGGTCAGCTCGCGCTTGGTGACCGCGGCTCCGCACCGTTCGCAGAAGCCGGCGACGACCTGCTCGTTGGCGAGCACGGTTTGGTCGACCGGGCACCAGTTGACGTACGAGCGCTTGCGGTAGGCCAGACCCCGCTCGAAGAAGCGCAGGAACAGCCACTGGGTCCAGCGGTAGTACTCGGGGTCTGAGGTGTTGAAGCGCCGCGACCAGTCGAAGCTCAGCGCGTAGCGACGCATCGACTCCGCCTGCGTCTCGATGTTGTCGTCGGTGTAGCGGGCGGGGTGCTCGTTGCTTCTGATCGCGGCGTTCTCGGCGGGCAGCCCGAAGGAGTCCCAGCCGATCGGGTTCAACACGTTGTATCCGCGCTGGAACCAGTAGCGGGCATGCATGTCGTGCAGCGCCAGCGTCTCCCCGTGGCCCATGTGCAGGTCACCCGACGGGTAGGAGAACATCGTCAGCGCATATCGGCGCTCGCGCGGGTCGTCGGGGTCGTCGCTGGCCTTGAACGTGTCGAGCTTGGCCCAGACCGCCAGCCACTTGTCCTGAACCGCGGCCAGGTCGTAGCCGATCCGCTCCCTGTGCGCCGGCTGGCTGGTCATCGGGGCTCTCCTGGGTCCGGGGGCGCGTGCGGATACGAAAAAGCCCCTCTCGTTGCGAAGAGGGGCGGCCGCGCTGACGTAGGTATCAGCGCGGCTCAGTAAGGAGCAGGTCGGCTCGCATGCGCGCCAGGGTAGCGCAAAACGCCCGCCACGCCGCAGTCGCCGAGGCACCGCAACCCCGAGCAGACAGCCGCCACGGTGGTGTTGACTGGCGCAATGCCAGTCACGGGAACGTACGAGCCGAGCCCCGCTCGGCGAGCCAGCGCCCAGGTCGAGGAGTACGAGAGCTCCGGTGGGACCCGAGGCACCACAATGCGTGGGATGCCGGTGGTCATCCTGACCACCAAGGGCGTGAAGTCCGGGAAGGTGCGCAAGACGCCGCTGATGCGGGTCGAGCACGAGGGCGCCTACGCCGTCGTGGCGTCGCAGGGCGGGGCCCCGACACATCCGCAGTGGTACTTCAACCTCGTCGCCTCCCAGCACGTCGAGCTCCAAGACGGGCCAGTGAAGCAGGACATGACGGCTCGCGAGCTGTCCGGTGAGGAGCGGGCCGTGTGGTGGGCACGCGCGGTGGCGGCGTTTCCCGACTACGCCAACTACCAAGCGAAAACCGAACGGCAGATCCCCGTCTTCCTCCTCGAGCCGGTGCACGGCTGACCGATCGGGCAGGATCGACCGCATGACACTTAACGAGGCTTCGCTGACGCACTCTGGTCGTGCGCTGCCGAGCGGCAGGCAGATGCCACTGCTCGGGTTCGGCACGTGGCAACTGCGCGGTGAGGATGCTTCGCTGGCGACGGGGTGGGCGCTGGCGACCGGATACCGACACGTCGACACGGCGACGGTCTACCGCAACGAGCGCGAGGTCGGCGCAGCACTCGAAGGCAGCGGGCTCGACCGCGACGACATCTTCGTCACCACCAAGATTCCTCCGGACCGGTCCGGACGCGAAGCCCAGACACTGAACGACAGCCTGGAAATGCTGGGCACGGACCACGTCGACCTATGGCTCATCCACTGGCCGCCCGACGAGGGCGGCATCGCCCTGGAGACCTGGCAGGCACTCGTGGCGGCCCGCGACCAGGGGATGGCCACTGACATCGGCGTCAGCAACTACTCGCTCGACCAGCTCGACGAGCTCGCCGCCGGCTCGGGGGTCATGCCGTCGGTCAACCAGATCGAATGGAGCCCGCTGCTGTTCGACCAGGCAACGCTCGACGGGCACCGTGAGCGCGGCGTGGTCCTGGAGGGCTACAGCGCCCTCCGCGGCGGGACGCTGGAGCACCCGGCAGTCGTCGCCATCGCCGAGCGGCTGGGGCGTACGCCGGCACAGGTGATCATTCGCTGGCACCTGCAGCACGGGGTCGTGGTCATTCCGAAGTCGCGTGAGCGCGAGCGGATCGCCGCGAACGCCGACGTCGACGGCTTCGCACTGGCCGCGCCGGACATGACGGAGCTGGACTCCCTGGGTACGCGGCCGGGCTGAGCGTTGGGTGCTTAGGCCGGGCGGCGCAGCACCGTGACCGCGAACGGCGCCCCGGCGAACCACGGCCGCAGGTCCCAGGTGGCGAACCGGTGCTCGAGGGTGAGCCCGGCCGCGCCGATGTCTGCGTCGAACTCCGCCAACGGGTAGTCCCGGTCGGTGCCAAACCCCACGACCACGACGCCGTCGGTGCGCAAGTGCGCTCCGATGCGCTGCAGCGCGAGGTGCCCGGTCCCCGGGGCGAGGTAGGGCATGACGTTGCCGGCCACGATGGCTGCGTCGAAAGGCTCGACATGGCCGCGGGCCGGTAGGTCCAGCGTCGTGAGGTCACCCACCAGCCACGTTGGCCCGGGATGGTCGGTCGCGGCGGCCTGGACGAGCTCCGGGTCAGCGTCGACGCCGACCACCGCGTGCCCACGGGCGGCAAGCTCAACGCCCACCCGCCCGGAGCCGCAGCCGGCGTCCAACACCCGCGAGCTGCGGCCGATCATTGCGTCGAGAAGGCGTGCCTCCCCTGCCAGATCGGCCCCCTCAGCGGCCATCCGCCGGAAGCGCTCGATGTACCACTGGGCATGGCCGGGGCCGTGCTTGGTGGCCCACCGCGTCGGTTGCTGCACGGCCGCAACGGTAGCGAGTCCACTGCGGGTGGGCCGGTAGCTGAGGAAACGATGAGACCCACGGGTTGTTCGAGCAACCCGTGGGTCTCATCGTGCTGGCCGACGTGCAGCCGGGAGCTGACCTAGTCGAGGAACGAGGTGATGAAGGCGTGCGCCTCTGGGGTGTCGATCCGGTAGGAGAAGTCGTTGCCCTTGCAGACGCCGTTGAGTCCGAAGCTGTTGACGGCGACGATGAGGTCGCTGCTCTGCCACAGGATCGGGCCGCCGGAGTCGCCGGAGCAGTTGCCGCCGTTGGTGCCACCGGGGTTGTTCGTGGTCTGTAGTCCGTAGTCGCGCACCAAGGCGTTCTGCAGGTTGATGAGGTTGCTGGTGGCGTACATGCGAATCTTCTCGTTGATCAGGTACGGCTTGCGCTGCTGCAGGCCGTAGCCGACGGTCGTGAAGTAGGTCTCCCGATCGCGGGTCGCCATCTCGTCGAGGAACCCGACGGGGGCAATCTGAGCCGGGTCGATGTCGGTGATCTCCCGGTCGAGGGTGTAGACGGCGACGTCGTGGGTGTCGGGCACGGTGAGGCTGCCGGTCCACCCGTCCATCGCGTGCGGGTAGCCGATCGCGTCGTAGTCGGTGGACGTGGCGACGTCCACGTTGCGCAGGTCCTCGTCGAAGAAGATGTGGGCGTACGCGACGCCGTCGGTGCAGTGCGCCGCGGTGAGGACGACGTCCTCGTCGATCAGGGATCCACTGCAGCGCCCGATGTACTCGTCGTTCTCGTCGAACAGCGCGATCAATGCGACGTAGGGGTGCGCACCGTCGTCGACCTGTCCATAGTTGATGGCTTGTGCTGGTGCGACCGTGGCAGCCAGCAGGGCGAGCACTGGGGCGAGGGCCAAGAGCAGGCGTTTGCGCACGCAGATCTCCTTCGTCGGTAACCGGGTGCCCGGAACTCTAGGGCACCGGCTCGCCACCTCTTGCGCTGGCCCGTGACCGCCGGCGCCACGGCTCAGTCGGTGAGCCGTACCCGCAGGCGCCGGAACCCCTTGCCCTTGCTCTCCATCTTGACGACGGCGATCCCGCCGATCTGCTTGGTTGACGCGACGTGCGTGCCGCCGTCCGCCTGGGTGTCGAGCCCGACGATGTCGACGATGCGTACGACCTCGATGTCGGGGGGCAGCAGGTTCGTCGCGGTCCGGATGATGTCGGGGATCGCGAAAGCCTCCTCCCGCGGCAGGTTCGTCACCTGAATCGCGCGGTCAGCGGCGACCTCGGCCGCGCAGGCCGCTGCGACCTTCTCCTTGAAGCCGGCTGGGACCTCCGGCAGCCCGAAGTCCATGCGGGCCTCGCCGGGCTCCATGTTGCCGCCGGTCACCAGCGCGCCGAAGTCGCGGAAGACGACACCGGAAAGCAGGTGCAGCGCCGAGTGCGTGCGCATCAGCGTCGTACGCCGGTCGTCGTCGAGCGCCCCGCGCACCGCCGTGCCGGGCGGCGGTAGCGGATCGTCCTCGTGCGGCAGGAGGTAGAGGTCGTCGCTGGAGCGCGCGCCCACGATGCGCGTCTGGACGCCGCCCCACAGCAGCACGCCGTGGTCCGGCGGCTGGCCACCACCGCCGGGGTAGAACGCGGACCGGTCCAGGACGACGCCTTGCTCGGGGTCACTGGCGAGAACCACGGCGTCCCACTCGCGCAGACTCTGGTCGGCCAGCTCGAGCCTCGCGGTTCGTGAGTGGCCCTGAGTGTGCATGGCGCCACCTTACGGTTGGCGGACCTGCTCGTACGCTGCCTGGTCGTGGCTCATGTCCCGAAGTCGCTGGTGCCCGTATCCGACGGCGACCTCGTCCTTCGAGCGGCCAGCGAGGCTGAGCTCTTGGACCTGGTGGCGGTGTTTGGCGACCCGCTGATCGTGCGCTGGAACCCCGCTCCGAGCTACGACGACGTCGAGGCTGCGGCACGCACCTGGATCAACCAGCGCAACGACTGGAGCAACGGCGAGCACGCCTCGTGGGTGCTGGGCGGCACCGATGGTGCGCTACTCGGCTCGGTCTCGCTGCACCACATCGACATCGACCATGAGAACGCCGAGGTGGGGTACTGGATCGCGCCAGCGGTTCGCGGCCGAGGGCTCGCCGCGCGCGGAGTCGAGATGGCCGCTCGCTTCGCGTTCACGACACTCGGCTTCCGGCGGCTCTACCTCTACCACTCGGTGGAGAACCCAGCATCGTGTCGGGTCGCGGAACGTGCCGGCTTCGCCCTGGAGGGCACGACGCGCGAGTCGTACCGCTATCCCGACGGCCGCTTCCACGACGAGCATCTGCATGGGCGGCTCGCCACCGATCAGCCCAGCTGAGCCGATCGCCTACTGGGCACGTACTTCTTCGAAGGCGGCTCGGAGCTCGCGTGCGTCGAAGCTCGGCAGGTGTCGCTCCACCAGCGCAATCGTCTCGTCGACCAGCCGCCCGACGTCGTCGGCTGCCTCATGCGCGTCGGCGGTCAGCAGCGCTCTGATCCGACGATTCAGGTCTTCCGGCGCCACGGCCAGCTGGGCGGTCTCGGCGTCGAGCCACTTGTGCCACGGGTGCGGCGCGTACATGCGGTTGAGCCCCATCAGCATGTCGAGGAGAAGCTGCACGTTGTCGACCAGGTCGCTGTGGAGCAGCAGTACGTCATCGCGGGCTGCCAACGCCTGCAGGCGCGCCCGCGGCCACAGGTCGACGCCCTTGCGCACCATCGCATGCGCGAGCGCGTCCGGATAGGTGTCCGTACGTGCCCGCCATCGATCCACCAACTCCGGGCGGTACAGCGGCTGGCCGAGCCGGATGGCCGTGATGCGCACCTGGAACTCCGGCTCCGGATCGCCGGCCGAGACGACGCGGTCGATCCACGCGTCGATCGTCTCGACGAGGAACTGGCTCGTGTCCACGTTGACGCCGTCGACGCGAAAGGTGTCCGCCCACTCGTGTTCGTCGACATGGGCCGAGATCGCCAACCACCCGCCACGAGTCAGTGGGTCACGTCGGTCCTCGACCGTCGGGGCGTCGTGCCAGAAGACGTCGACCTCGACGTCGGAGAAGTCGTCGGCAAGACCGCGCGCAACGGAGCCAGCGAGCAAGACGCCGGCCACCTTGGGGTTGGCGGCATAGCCGGCCGCCACAGCTTCCGCGACCGCGTGACGGCGACTCGCTGGGTCGGCACGCTGCATGAGGTCTCCTCGCCGCACGGCGCTGGTCATCGACAGGTACGACTTGCACGAGCAGGACCTGCTGCTCGCAGCAGCAGATCCTGCCCTGTGCACGTGCCGAGGATCAGCCTCGCAGCTTGAACACACCCCCGGTCGGATCGGACGCCGTCGCCAACCGGCCGTACGGGGTGTCCTCGGCAGCCAAGATCACCTGGCCACCAAGGTCTTTCACCCGGCTGAGCGTCGCGTCGACGTCTGCGACGTTGACATAGACCGACCAGTGCGGCGGGACGTCCGGCGGAAGGAACGCCGAGGCGTCCATGATCCCCGCTCGCGGGTGCGACTGGTCGGCGTATGTCGCGTACCGGAACCCCGGGGCATCCATCACCTGCGGACTCCAGCCGAAGACGTCGCGGTAGAACTGCACCGTGGTGTCGTAGTCGCGAGCATGCAGCTCGAAGTGCACCGGCGTGTTCTCCTCGCCCAGGACCCCGAACCCCTTCTCCGTACCCGGCTGCCAGGCACTGACAGCGGCCCCGCCCGCGTCACGCACGATGACGAAGCTGCCGTTCGGCTCGACATCCATGGGCTCCATCAGCGTGGTGCCGCCGTGCGCCTTCGCGGCGGCCGCGGTCGCCCGCACGTCGTCGGACCGCAGGTAGATCGACCAGCCGTCCGGCGCCTTCCACTCCGCCTCGTTGAGCATGCACCCGCCTACGGCTTTGCCGTCCTTCTCGAAGTATCTGTAACCGCCGAACTGGGGTGGGCTGTCTTGGCACTTCCAACCGAAGAGCTCGGTATAGAACGCGACGGACTTGTCGACGTCTGAGCTCAGCAGGTCCATCCAGCACGGCGCGCCGAGCGGGATGTCGATGTCTGTTGTTGCGGCGTCCATCTGTCTGCCTCCTGTATGTGTGCCCGTCCCCGCGACGGGCGCCTGGTCTTGCTGCAGTAGACCGTCGGTGGGAGGCGAACTCATCGGCCCGACGGCCATCTACCTTGGTCCATGTCTGCGCGCTGTCATAGCGTCGGGGCATGACGACACGAGTGACGGCAAGCCGCTTCACGGAGTTGGGCCTCGATGACTGGCGGGTCGTGCTTCGCGGCATCCAGGCGTCCTTCCGGTGCGGCACCTACGCGTCGGCTGGCGCCTTCGCGGCGGACGTCGCCCAGCTGAGCGATGCGCAAGACCACCACGCCGCTCTCAACCTGCGCTACCCCGACCTGCTCCACATCGTCTCCACGACTCATTTCCTCGACGACGTCACCGACCGGGACGTCACGCTGGCCACGTCGATCAGCAACCTCGCCAGGGAGAAGGGGTTCGTCAGCGAGCCAACCGCGAGCACCACCGTCGAGATCGCGATCGACGCCCTCGACATCGACGCCGTCCGCCCGTTCTGGAAAGCGGTTCTCGGGTACGTCGAAGGCAAGCCCGACGACGACGGCACGATGTCGGAACTCTACGATCCGCGTAACGTCGGGCCGGCAGTGTGGTTCCAGCGGATGGACGAGCCGAGAGACCAACGCAACCGCATCCACCTTGATGTCGTTGTGCCGCACGACGCGGCCGACGAGCGTCTCGCCGCTGCGCTGGACGCCGGCGGTCACATGGTCAGCGACGCGCATGCCCGCGCCTTCTGGGTGCTCGCCGACGCGGAGGGCAACGAGGCCTGCATCTGCACCTGGCAGGACCGTGGGAGGTGAGCACCGCGGTATGGCTCAGAGCTCGCTGAGTTCTTGTCGGCTCATCGCAGCCAGCCCCATGGACTGCATGGTGCGAGCCCCCTGGGCACGGACGTCCACGCCGAGGACGACGGAGCCGATTTGCACGACAGCGTCCATGACCGGCGTGGGTACTTGCAGGTGCCGGGCAAGGTCAGTCCAGAAAACCATCGAGTAGCCGATGTCTTCGGTGAGATAGCGAGAGTCGATGTGGTCCGGTGCGCCAATGCCACGAAATCCCGGCGCGGTCGAGTATCCCGTCGTGTAGTTGCTCTCCAGCATGTAGCCCTCTCGCACACCGAGTTCGGGCTCGGAGAGCACCGGTACTCCCAACGCGGCCGCGATCGAAAGTCGCTCCCGGTCGACGGACTCCATCAGCCGACCGACGCTCGGCGTCACTCCCTCCTCATAGAACAAGAACTTTCCACCCGTACGCTCCAGCAACGCGGCGTTGAGCAGCGTGACGGCGGGATGGATCACCGGGTTGCCGTTCTGCAACGTGGTCTGAAAAATCGACGACGCCGCTTCCGTGGATGCGTACACCTGGCGCAGAACCTCCAGCAGTCGCGGTGTGCCAGCGCGCGGCAAGGCAGCCGCGAAGAAACCCGTGTCGAAGCGGTGAAACACGTGCACGGTTCCCTCACCGTCTGCACGACAGGCGTACGGCAGAGTGCTCGTCTCCCCGACAAGTACAGCGCTGTCGGACAGCGGAAGGCCGGCAGCCTTCTTGAACGCCAACGAGCCGACGCATGACGTAGGGCAGACGATTACCACCATCCCCGGGCGCAGGTGCGGTGCCATCACACTGGCATGCGGCTCGGTAGCGAACGCCGGCCCTACGACAAAGACGACATCTGCGTCGTCCATAGCGGCTTCGATATCAGTACCTGCGAAGGCGACCGGCATGAATCCCTCCAGGCGCCCTTTGCTGTGGATACCTCCATTCGCTGCCATGGCGTCGATGTTGTGGTGAGCATGCTCAGGCGCCGAATACACCGACACTCGATGACCGCGATGCGCCCACTCTGCCGCTACCGCCAGACCACCATTCCCTGATCCGACCACCGTTACGTTCACGCTCGATGCGCCTCCAGACGATTGACAACGACTGCGCATCTTCTCACCCGGCAACAGACGTGCGGCCAACACTCGACCCGTGCCACCGTTGACGCAGGGTTGCTCGTCGCCTAGCTGGCCAGGGTCCCGGCGAACACCTGCCAGGCAAGGGCCGACTTAGCGGTCAAGCTCAAGGCGATGTAGGCGTACTCACCGTAGACATAGTCGCTCCAGCGTCCTTTGGCTCGGTATTGCAGCCACTGGTTGAGAGCGAACACGTTGAAGAAGACAAACAGCGAGACCAGGATCCCGTACACGAAACCGGGCGGCGACGCGT
>DATHBP010000198.1:0-5557 GCA_035296085.1 Nocardioidaceae bacterium
CGCCACCCGCCTCCGCGATGAAGACCGGCAGCGTGGTGCCCACACCGGACGCGACGCTCGCCTGCCGGCGCTCGTAGAGCTGCTGAGAGCGCGGACCCGGGATCGAGGTGACGAGACGGCGCTCCTGGGGGAGCGCGCTGCCGGAGATGTCGTGTTCGGTCATGGCCCCACGATATGCGCTGGCGGGCCGCGGTGGTCCGCCGGTGGGAGACTGGACAGCGTGAACGGGCCGCGTCACCTCGTCGTGCTCGGGTCGACCGGTTCGATCGGCACCCAGGCGCTCGAGGTCGTACGCCGCCAGCCGGGGCGCTTTCGCGTCGTCGCGCTCGCCGCCGGCGGCGACCAGCCCGCCCTGCTCGCGGAGCAAGCGCTGGAGTTCGGCGTCGACGTCGTCGCGGTCGCGAAGGGTACGGCGGCCCAAGACGTGCAGCTGGCCCTGTACGCGGAGGCGCAACGGCGGGGCTATCGGGCCGGCGAGTTCGCCGTGCCGCGACTCGCCGTCGGCCCCGAGGCGGCCACCGAGGTGGCTGCCCTGCCGTGCGACGTGGTGCTCAACGCGATCACCGGCTCCGTCGGACTGTTGCCGACGCTGGCCGCTCTGGACGCCGGAACGACGCTCGCCCTCGCCAACAAGGAGTCGCTGATCGTCGGCGGGCCTCTGGTCACCGACCGCGCCAAGCCTGGACAGCTGCTGCCGGTCGACTCCGAGCACTCCGCGCTCGCGCAGTGCCTGCGCGGCGGTCGCCGCGACGAGGTGCGTCGCCTGGTCCTCACCGCCAGCGGTGGCCCGTTTCGCGGTCGCAGCGCCGGCTCGCTCGCCGGCGTCACGCCTGCCGAAGCGCTCGCGCACCCGACCTGGGCGATGGGCCCTGTCGTCACCGTGAACTCCGCCACGTTGCTCAACAAGGGCCTGGAGGTGATCGAGGCGCACCTGTTGTTCGACGTGCCCTTCGACGCCATCGACGTCGTCGTGCACCCGCAGTCCTACGTGCACTCCATGGTTGAGTTCAGCGACGGTTCGACCCTCGCGCAGGCGTCCCCCCCGGACATGGCGCTGGCCATCGCGCTGGCGCTGAGCTGGCCAGATCGCCTGCCCGATGTCGCACCGGCGCTCGACTGGTCGAGCGCGATGAGCTGGGACTTCGAGCCGCTGGACGACGAGGCGTTCCCGGCGGTCGGGCTGGCCCGTGCGGCCGGCCGCCTCGGCGGTACGGCACCGGCGGTGCTCAACGCCGCGAACGAGGAGTGCGTGGCCGCGTTCCTCGACGGCCGGCTCGCGTTCCCCGCCATCGTCTCGACGGTGAGCCGCGTGCTCGCCGAGTACGGCGTACCCTCGGACCCAGGCGCGCTCAGCGTGGCCGACGTCCTCGCCGCTGAGTCCTGGGCCCGCGAGAGGGCGCGCCGGATCAGCGGGTCCAGACCGGATCAGGAGGCGACGCAGCCGTGACGCCGCTGGTCTATGCCCTAGGGGTGGTGCTGTTCGCGCTGGGTGTGCTCGCGTCCATCGCGCTGCACGAGCTGGGCCACCTGCTGCCCGCCAAAAAGTTCAACGTGAAGGTCAGCCAGTACTTCGTTGGGTTCGGCAAGACGCTGTGGTCCACCAAGCGCGGCGAGACGGAGTACGGCATCAAGATGATCCCGCTGGGCGGGTACGTCCGGCTCGTCGGCATGCTTCCGCCCGGCAAGGACCAGGAGCCGGGGACAGTGCGCCCGTCCACGACCGGCATGTTCCGCGCGCTCGTCGACAACGCGCGGGCCGCTGAGTACCAGCACATCCAGCCGGAGGACGAGCCGAGGCTCTTCTACCGCAAGAAGTGGTGGCAGAAGCTGATCATCATGTCTGGCGGGCCGCTGGTGAACGTAGCGCTCGCGGTGCTGATCCTCGGCGGCGTGTTCATGGGCATCGGAGTGAACACGCCGAAGCTCGTGGTGGCGGGTGTGTCCGACTGCGTCATTCCGGCGTCACGAGCGGCGGCCGTGTGCAAGCCCGGCGACCCGGAGGCGCCGGCCAAGGCGGCGGGGCTTCGCGACGGGGACCGGTTGGTGTCGTTCAACGGGGTGCGGCTGGACAGCTGGGACCAGCTCACCGGGCTGATCCGAGACAACGCCGGCGGCCGTGCTGTCATCCGCTACGAGCGCGACGGCGCCGTCACCACCACGACGACCAACACCGCGGTCTCGCAGCGCATGTCGCTCGACGACCCACGGGACTTCGTGGAAGCCGGGTTCCTGGGAGTGAGCCCGGTGCAGGTGCTCGAGCGCCAAGGGCCGGGCTACGTCGCCGCGACGATGTGGGACTACACGGTCCGGACCGGCGAGTCGCTGCTGCACCTGCCGGAGAAGATGGTCGGTGTCTTCCAGGCCGCGTTCGGCGGAGAGGAACGCGACCAGCTCGGCCCGGTGAGCGTTGTCGGCGCGAGCAGGATCGCCGGTGAGCTGGCCGCGACCCAGGAGATCTCGGTGACGGAGCGTGCAGCGACGATCCTGGGTCTGCTGGGCGTGGTCAACCTGTTCGTCGCACTGTTCAACTTCATCCCGTTGCTGCCGCTCGACGGTGGCCACATCGCCGGCGCGCTCTACGAAGCCGTACGCCGCGGGTTCGCGCGGCTGCGGGGGCGCCCGGACCCCGGCTACGTCGACGTCGCCAAGCTGCTGCCGGTGGCCTACGTCGCCGCGGTCGTCATCACCGCGATGGGGGCGCTGCTCGTCTACGCCGACATCGTCAACCCCGTGACGCTGGGCTGAGCATGACCGCCATCGACCTGGGCATGCCCGCTGCCCCGGCGCCAACACTCTCGCCCCGCCGCAAATCCCGGCAGATCCGGGTTGGCAAGGTGCTCGTCGGCGGCAACGCGCCGGTGTCGGTGCAGTCGATGACCACCACACCGACGACCGACATCAACGCGACGCTGCAACAGATCGCCGAGCTCACCGCCACCGGCTGCGACATCGTGCGGGTGGCCGTACCCAGCCAGGACGACGCCGAGGCGCTCCCGATCATCGCCCGCAAGTCCCAGATCCCGGTGATCGCGGACATCCACTTCCAGCCGAGGTACGTCTTCGCCGCGATCGACGCCGGCTGTGCCGCCGTTCGGGTCAATCCTGGCAACATCCGCAAGTTCGACGACCAGGTGCGCCAGATCTCCCGGGCGGCCACCGATGCCGGCGTCTCCATCCGGATCGGGGTCAATGCGGGGTCGCTCGACCCGCGGCTGCTCCGCAAGCACGGCACGGCCACGCCGGAGGCGCTGGTCGAGTCGGCGCTGTGGGAGGCCAGCCTGTTCGAGGAGCACGGCTTCCAGGACTTCAAGATCTCGGTGAAGCACCACGACCCGGTGGTCATGGTGGCGGCGTATGAGCTGCTCGCCGCGAGCTGCGACTACCCGCTGCACCTGGGCGTGACGGAGGCCGGCCCGACGTTCCAGGGGACGATCAAGTCCGCGGTCGCGTTCGGGGCGCTGCTGAGCAAGGGGATCGGTGACACGATCCGGGTCTCGCTGTCGGCACCGCCGGTCGAGGAGGTCAAGGTGGGCGCGCAGATCCTGCAGTCGCTCAACCTGCGGCCGCGCAAGCTGGAGATCGTGTCCTGCCCGTCCTGCGGGCGTGCGCAGGTCGACGTCTACACCCTCGCCGACCAGGTGACCGCCGGGCTCGAAGGCCTCGAGGTGCCGCTGCGGGTGGCTGTGATGGGCTGCGTGGTCAACGGACCAGGCGAGGCACGCGAGGCTGACCTCGGCGTGGCGTCCGGCAACGGCAAGGGCCAGATCTTCGTCAAGGGCCAGGTGATCAAGACCGTGCCCGAGTCGCAGATCGTCGAGACACTGATCGAGGAGGCCATGCGGCTCGCCGACGAGATGGGCGAGGCCGCGGTCGGCACCGGCTCGACGTCGGTCTCGGTCAGTTAGCGCCGCCAACTGCCAGTCCGAGCCGCGCGCCTGACGGCGGACAACGCCTTTGGGGTTGATCACCGGGTGCCGAGCCCCGGGTAGCAGCCCCAGACCAGGGCGCCGCGCGGCTCCGCGGGTACTACGCTCCGCTGAGCAGGTGGCGCTGGGAGGGACGATGCTGCAGACGAGGTCTCGGCTGCGGCTGCTCGGACCGCCCGACGTTCCGGCGGCGTTGGACCTGCTGAGCCGCGACCCTGCCGCCAACGTCTTCGTGGAGCACCGCGTACGCCAAACCCGACTCGAGCGCCGTTGGCTCGGTGGGGAAGTCTGGGGAATGGTGCAGGGTGGCCAGCTCACCTCGCTGTGCCACGCAGGCGCCAACCTGGTGCCGGTGGAGGCCGACGACGAGGCGCTGCGCGCGTACGTCGATCGCGCGGTGGCGATGGGCCGCGGCTGCTCCTCGATCGTGGGGCCGAGCGGCATGGTGGACGAGATGTGGCGGCTGCTGGCACCGCACTGGGGTCCGGCGCGGCTGCTGCGCCAGCACCAGCCGTACCTGCGCACTGACCGGCCCCCGCGGATCACGCCAGACCCGGACGTACGCCGGGTTCGCGAGGACGAGCTCGACCTGTTGTATCCGGCGAGTGTCGCCATGTTCACCGAGGAAGTGGGCGTCTCCCCAGAGGTCGGCGAGGGCAACGGGCTCTACCGTGCGCGGGTGCTGCAGACGATCCGGCGCGGGTATGCCTTCGCGCGCATCGAGCACGGCCAGGTCGTCTTCAAGGCCGAGATCGGCTCTGCCACCCCGACGGCATGCCAGGTGCAGGGTGTCTGGGTGCAGCCACGGCTGCGTGGCCGGGGGCTGGCGGCGGCCGCGATGGCCAGTGTCGTGGCGATGGCGCTGCGCGACGTGGCGCCGGTCGTGGCGTTGTGCGTCAACGAGCACAACGAGCGGGCTCGACGGGTCTATGAGCGCGTCGGGTTCGTCCCGCACGACACGTTCACCACCGTGCTGTTCTGACTACCACCGTGCTGTTCTGACCGAGCATCGGTGGGTTGTCAGGCCGTCGACGGCGTACACGCCGTCAGACGCCTGACAACTGCGCGGAAGCGGCAATGATCCACCACACTGGGGCCGTGAGCCGGCCGCACCGAACCCGCCAACGCCTGGGTGCCTGCCTTGCGGCGGCTGCGCTCGTCGCGGGGTGTTCTGCGTCGGGGGAACCCGGCGCAGAGAACACACCAGGCGGGCCGGCAACCAAGAGCGCCACCAGCAGCTCGCCTCGCACCCCTACCGGCAGCTCGAGCAGCAGTCCTACCGAGAGCCCGGGCAGCAGCCCCTCCGGCGGGCCGAGCACATCCGCCTCGCCGACCGGGACACCTACCGCACCGCGCACGGTGACGATCGCCATGTCCGGCGACGTGCTGTTGCACGAAGGGCTCTGGTACACCGCCCAGGCCGACGCGCGGCGCACCGGCCGCGGTGAGATGGACTTCCGGCCGCTGCTGGCGCCGATGCGCCCGGTCATCCGTGGCGCTGACCTCGCCATCTGCCACCTCGAGACGCCGCTCGGCCCCAGGGGTGGCCCCTACAGCGGCTATCCGAGCTTCTCGGTCCCGCCGCAGATCGCCCCGGCGCTGAAGTGGGTGGGCTACGACGCGTGCACCAC
>DATHBP010000199.1:0-50503 GCA_035296085.1 Nocardioidaceae bacterium
CGCCAGCCCAGCGTGTCGGCTATGCGGGTGACGTCGGCGACCAGCGCCGGCGGGTCACCGGGACGCCGCTCGACCGCTTCCGGCGCTATGTCGTATCCGGTTGCACGGCCTATCGCTGTGAGCACCTCGTCGACCGAGGCACCCTCGCCGGTTCCCACGTTGAACGTGTCGTACGGGCGTGCGTCGCGGTCGAGGTAGTCCAGCGCGCGCAGGTGTGCCTCCGCGAGGTCGAGAACGTGGACGTAGTCACGGATGCAGGTGCCATCGGGAGTGGGATAGTCGCGACCGAAGACCTTGGGCTGGCCACCATGAGTGAGCTGGGCGAGTGCAATGGGGATGAGGTTGAACACACCGGGGTCGCCGAGGTCGTCCCAGCCCGCTCCTGCCACGTTGAAGTAGCGAAGGCTCACCGACCGCAATCCCCAGGCGCGGCCCGCGGCGGCGATCATCCACTCGCCGACGAGCTTGGTCTGGCCGTAGGGACTGATCGGGTTGGGTAGCGCTGCCTCGTCGAGCACGGCGCCGGGCGCCACGTCCGGCATCCCGTAGGTCGCCGCCGAGGAGGAGAACATCAACCGCCGCACGCCGGCGTCTTCCATCGCCTGCAGCAGGTTGGCCGTGCCCCCCACGTTTTGGCTGTAGTACCAGGCCGGCCGCACCGCTGATTCGCCCACCTGCTTTTTGGCGGCGATGTGGATCACCGAGCTGACGGCGTGCTCGGCGAGGCCCTTGCTCAGAGTTGTCACGGACCCGCCGTCCGCCAGGTCCATCCGCAGGACCGGCACGTCGGGCACGCGCGACGCCGGCCCCGTGCTGAAGTCGTCGAGGACGGCGACATCGTCGCCGCGTTGCTGCAGTAGCCGGACCACGTGTGCCCCGATATAGCCCGCACCGCCGGTGACGAGAACTGTCATGGTTTCGGAGCCTAACCGTCGGGTGCCGCCCAACCGGTCGAGACGGCACTCACGCGCTCCTGGGCCACTCGCGCACTCGCGCGTTCGGGATCCGGGTTGCGGACGAGAACGACCGAGCCGCCGGTGACGAGGGGTGCAAGCAGGGCGCTTGCGTAACCTTCGACCGAGCACGGGTTCGCATCCGTCAGCAACCTCGGCACCGCCCCCAGCCCGAGGCCCGTGGCGACGGCCGTGGCGTGCTCGAGCAGCTGGGCGTGCGTACGGACGCCGTCGGGCAGCTGCAGGGCTGGTGTTCCCGCGGTTACGACACCGGCGGGTGCAAACTCGTCGGGATAGCCCAGTACCTCCGTCGCGTAGTCAACGACACCTTCCGCCGGGGCGGCCAACGCGCCACCCATCGGGCGCAGCGAGACTCCGATCGTGCGCGCGACTGGTCCGTCCCCCGCTACGGCGTCGGGGCCGACGACGACGTAGTCCGCGTCAGCCACCTCGGCTTGCTCGAACGTCACTACGAGGCCACACGACCACGCGGCGCACAGCCAGACTGCGCCCTGCCAGTGAGTCGGCAGTGACACGGCTACCCGCTCACCGGGCTCGGCGCACAGCCCGTCCTGCACCAGGTGGGCGGTCTTCGCGACCCAGTTGCCGAACGTCTTCACCGACAGCTCCACCCGCTCGTCGCTGGCGTCGTCGTAGAACGTGACCAGCGGCCGGCTGGCGTCGGCCGCGAGCAGCGTGGAGAGGAGTGCCGGGACCGACTGGGTCGGTACGGACGGCGATGGCACCGGGCCACGATACGGTGCGCGACGTGGAAGCTGTGATCGTCGCGGGCGGCTTCGGCACCCGCTTGCGTCCGCTCACCGATCGCCGTCCCAAGCATGTGCTGCCGGTCGCGGGAGTGCCGTTTCTCGACCACCAGATTGCCAAACTCGCCGCCGCGGGTGTCCGCCGCATCGTCCTTGCAACGTCCTACCGCTCCGATGTGTTCGAGCCGACCTTCGGCGACGGCTCGTCCTACGGCGTAGAGCTGGTCTACGTCAGCGAGAGCGAACCGCTCGGCACTGCAGGCGCCATTCGTAATGCCGCGGATCACCTCGGCGCAACCGCTGATGAGCCGGTCGTGGTCGTCAACGGGGACATCCTCTCCGGTCACGACGTGGCGGCGCAGGTCCGCCGGCACACACAGGCCGATGCGGACGTGACGCTGGCGCTGGTGGAGGTGTCCGACGCCCGCGCGTTCGGCAGCGTGCCGACCGACGAGAACGGGCGCGTCACGCAGTTCCTCGAGAAGTCGGCTCACCCGGTCAGCCAGCAGATCAACGCCGGTTGCTATGTGTTCCGACGCTCGGTCATCGACGCCATCCCCGCCGGCACGGTCGTGTCGGTCGAGCGCGAGACGTTCCCAGGGTTGCTCGCCGGCGGCGCGCTCGTCTTAGGGCACCTGGACCCGGCCTACTGGCGCGATGTTGGGACGCCGGCAGCACTGGTGGGGGCGTCGTGCGACCTCGTGTGTGGACGGGTGACCTCGCCGGCCTACCCCAATCCGCCGGCGGAATGCCATGTGCTGACCGGGGCCGAGGTGGCGCCGGACGCAGTACTGCACAGCGGCACGGTCATCGGGCCTGGCGCTCGGGTCGGGGCGGGCGCGGTCGTCTCGGGCAGCGTCGTCGACGAGGGCGCGAGCATCGGGCGCGGCGTGCACGTCGACGACTCCGTGGTCGGCCCTCGCGCGACGGTGGGGGAGGACTCGACGCTGCGGGGCGCTGTCGTCGGCGACGCCGCGCGGGTGGGCGCCAACAGCGAGCTGCTCGAGGGTGCCTCGGTGGGCTGCGCCGCTGACGTTCCCGCCGGCAGCCGGCTTTCCGGCTGAGGCTGCCGACCGCCCGCACTTCGCCTGCCGGTCAGCCGACGAGACCCCACTCGACGAGGAAGGCGACGCCGCCGAGCACCGCGGCGAACCGTAGCCACCGGCCGACGAGCCCCGCCAGCACGAAGAGTGGGAGCGGCACCGCCAGCTGACCCGCAAGCACGCTGATGACCGCGAACGGTGGCAGGCCGACGAGCGCGGACGCGAACACGAGCCCGCCGACCAGCCAAGGACTGCCGCGCGTACGCCTTTGCCAGGTTGCGTAGCGGGCTTGCCAGCTAGGCGCCTCGACGCGCCGGCGCACCCAGCGCCAACGCAACGAGCTGGCTCCGACGAAGTACCAGACGACCTTGCCCACCATCTGGCCGATCGCCGCGACGGCGCTCAGCGCCCAGATCCCCACCCCGGAGCCGAGAATGGCGACGCCACCGAGGTAGGCCTCTGCGTTGACGAGCGGGACCAGCGCCGAGACCACGCAGATGCCGAACGTCGAGAGGAGCAGCGTCACCCGGCGCCGCCATGCGCCGAACCCCACCCGCCGGGGGTGGTGCTCGGTGCGGCCGCGGCGCACCCGCGCGGCAGCGGCAGTCCCAGCTGGGTCAGCCAGCGCGTGGAGACGACCTTGAGCACCAGCAAGGCCAGGGCGATGCCGGTGGCCAGGATGGGCTGGCGCGTCAGCACCATGAAGACCGCGAACGCCGCGGAGTTCACCGCCTTGCCAGACGTCGACCAGTTCCATGCCCAGATGCGCCGGTCCACCAGGTAGAAGTAGTTGGGACTGGTCAGCGGCCACGCGAGAAACGCCAGCGACAGGTAGGTGTCCACGACCATGAACTCGAACAGGTAGATGCCGACCGGCAGCGCCATTGTGGGGTCGAACCATGCGAAGCCGAGGTAGAAGCAGGCTGCACACGCCCGGTCGCAGACGATGTCGAGGACGGCGCCCGCACGGGTCTCCGCAGACATCGCCCGGGCGAGCAGGCCGTCGGCGCTGTCGCCGATCCAGTAGATCGCCAGCGCCCACAGCAACAGCGATAGCGACTCGGACCAGGCGCCGAGCAGGGCCAGCGCCATCGACGCACCGGTACGCGCGAACGTGAGAACCGTCGCCGCGGTGAGCAGCCGCTCGGACGCCGGGCGTACGCACCCTGGGTGGCCGCAGTCAGCGAGTGCGGGGCGGCTCATCAGGGCGATCCTGTCACCCGCGCGGTCCGCAGACTCTCAGCCCCCGCTCGGCTCCGGTGAGTCGGTGTAGGGGTAGGCCTTCACGAATTCCGCGACCACCTCGCCGCTCACACGCTCGCAGTACTGCGTGATGCCCTGCTGGTCGAGTGCGGCAGCCCCCTGCTCCACATTCGCGTACCAGTGGGTGAGCGCGAGGCGCTTGCCGGGCGGGAACGAGCCCGGGTCGTTGGCCGTGTACGGCGCAACGATGAACTTCTTTGTCGGGTCAAACCCCGCCGTCGGGGCGAACCGGTCAGCTATTGCCTGCAGCACGCCCGTGTCGGCACCGTCGGCGGCGACCGAGTCGTCGTACCAGAGAATCGTGTAGCCGTGCTCCAGGTTGTGCACGAGGTGACCGAGCGGGGGCCGGCCGGACGGGGTGTAGAACGTCCGGCCGAAGGGCGCGCTCGTGGCGTAGTGCGGCCCGTACGCCGGTGGCGCCTGGTCGTAGGGGATCGCCGTGCCGTCGGCAACATGTTGCTGCTCGCCGGTGGCGGGGCTCTTGGTGACCGGTGAGCATCCCGCCTCGCTCGCAGCCACTCCCAACGTCTCGAGGTCAGCGCTTGCCGGCACGCCGCGGACGAGCAGGTAGACCGGGACTGAGAGCAGGACCAGCGCGGCCAGCACCCAGCCGGCCACGACAGCCATGCGGCGTTTGCGCTGCGCCTCTGCCTCGCGGCGCCGAGCGGCTGCTGCCGCCTCGCGACGCTTGCGGTTCTCCGTCGCGCCCGCCACGGCCACCCCGTTCGCTGCTCGAAGATCTCGACGCAAAGCCTACGAGGGCCGCGGAGCGAGTCCCAGTATCAGGATCGTCTGCCACCCATCGACCGCTGCAGGCGCCGGAAGCCGGGACCTCGTCGGCTCCGCCACCACCCACCCCGAAGAGACGGCGAGTGCACACAGCCGCTCGGCGGCCGCCCCGACGGCGGTCGCCGAGGGCACGACGTCCACCCCGCCAGCCCGGATGCGCCCGTGGACGGACTGCGGGCCCTCAGGCCGCCCGGCGACACCACGCAGCTCCTCGACGGTGGGGTCGAGCTGCTTGGAGGCCATGGCGAGCAGCTCCTCGAGTGCTGCGGCTTGAGCGGGGAAAGCGGCCAGCGCCTGTGCGTCCGAGCGCAGTGCCGCTGCGCGAACTGCGTCCTGGGAGCCCAGCCCGAACAGGTCCTCCGCCGGATCGCGGACGAGGGCAGCTGCCCCGGGTCCGTGCTCGCCGCGCGGCAGAACGACCAACGGCGTACCGCGCAGCACCGCCACCGGCGTCGAGCCCGTCTTGCCCTTGACCAGGTCCGCGGCGGCCGCTACCTCGTCCGCGATCGCCGGCGCGGTCACCTGCAAGACGTTGCCGAAGGGGTCGTGGCGCCCCGCATGGTCGTCCAGCGGGGCGAGACCGGCGCAGCCGATCGCGATGTCAGTCTGGCCGACGCGCCACGCTCGCCCTGCGGTGTCGGTGACGACCACTGCGACGTCCACACCGGCGATGGTTGCCACCCGCTCCCGCAGAGCGCGGGCGGACGAGTCCGGGTCGAGTGGCAGCAAGACGACGTTGCCGACGTCGACGTTCGAGGCGTCCACGCCCGCCGCGGCGAGCACCAGGCCAGTCCGCGTCCGGGCGATGACCGTGGCACCGCGCCGGGCAACGACCCGGTCCACCTCGGCGTCGACGGCCACGTCCCGTCCGCCCTGGCGAACCCGGCCCTCGCTTTTGCTGACGACCTTGCTCGTCACCGCAAGCACGTCGCCCGAACGCAGCCGGGTCCGGGCGCAGATCATCGACGCGAGGTCGTCCCCGGCGGCGATGCGCGGGACGCCCGGGACAGCGAACACCTCGAGGTGCCGGCTCAACGGCCGACGGCCCTGGCGAGCTCGAGTGCTGCCGTCGCCATCGCGGCGGTGGCCCCGACGTCATGCATCAACAGCGGAACGGCGCGGCAGGCGATGCCGGACCTACTCAGCTCCTCGACCACATACGCGTCGGCTGTGTCGACCAGCCAGCCGTCGAGAACTCCACCGGCGGCGCGGGGACCGTAGTGATGGGCAACGGCATCGGCGGTCGATGCCACCCCGACGGCGGGTAGCAGTGCGTCTGCCATCCCGCGGACGGGACGGTTTCCGATGATGGGGGACAGACCGACGACCGGCGCAGCCGTGCCACGGACGGCGTCGCTCACTCCGGGCACCGCGAGCACGGTGCCGATGGACACCACCGGGTTCGACGGCGCCAGCAGGCAGAGGTCGCACCCCGCGATGGCGTCGAGCACCCCAGGGGCGGGGGTGGCGTCGTCGATGCCAACCACGGCGACCGAGCGTGCTGGAACCCCGGCGCGCATGCCCACCCAGTACTCCTGGAAATGAACCGCTCGACGCCCGGCCGGCTCCTGCGCATCGTCGATGAGGATGTGGGTCTCGACCCGGTCGTCGCTCATCGGCAGGATGCGCACACCGGGTCGCCAACGCTCGCACAGTGCCTCGGTGACGGCCGAGAGCGAGTACCCGGCAGTCAGCATCTGGGTGCGAATGACGTGGGTGGCGAGGTCGCGGTCGCCGAGTCCAAACCATGCAGGCTCGGCGCCGTAGGCCGCGAGCTCCTCCTTCGCGCGCCAACCCTCGTCGCGCCGACCCCAGCCGCGGACCTCGTCGATGCCGTCGCCGAGGGTGTACATCACGGTGTCGAGATCAGGACAGATCTTGAGCCCGAACAGCCAGACATCGTCCGCGGTGTTGACCACCGCGGTGATCTCTGTATCGGGCTGAGGGCAGGCCCGGAGCAGGCCGCGCAAGAAGCGAGCACCCCCGATTCCGCCGCACAGCACTGTGACGCGCATGGCACGGATCTTCGCAGCCAGTCCGTCGAAGACCTGCTGTACCCGCCAGATAACGCTATGTGAACGAACTAGGACTTGACGTGACGGTAGTTTCAGGCGTGTAATTCCACCTATGTCGTTGGTGTCGGCGCCGCAAACGCCGGCTCTAGGACGCCCCACTGGACGAGGGTCGAGGAGACGATGACCGTGCGCGGACAGGACGTCTGGCTGGTCGAAGGCCACAACGAAGAGCTCAGCTGGCAGGAGCAGGCGCTCTGCGCCGAGACCGACCCGGAGTCGTTCTTCCCTGAAAAGGGCGGCTCGACCCGAGAGGCCAAGCGGGTGTGCCTTACCTGCGAGGTGCGCGGGGAGTGCCTCGAGTACGCCTTGCGCCACGACGAGCGGTTCGGTATCTGGGGCGGGCTATCCGAGCGGGAACGCCGCAAGCTGAAGAAGGCCGCTGTCTAAGGTTGCGCTGCGAGGTATCAACCGGAACCGGGTCAGTCCGGGTCGGGTCAGTCCGGATCGACGTCCTCGGGCGGGCGGCCGAGGACGTCGGCTACCTGCTCGACCAGGACGTCGTAGACGAGGTCTGCCAGCTCCGCGGGCGAACCCGCACGCGCCTCGATCGGCCGCCGGAAGACAACGACCCGGGTCGGCCCGACGCCGGGGCCGACGACGACGGCCGCGAGAGCGACCGCCGACGTGCCGTCCGGCGAAACGGCCGGCGGGACATCTTCGACCCCGAACTCCACAGCAGCCAGGTCGTTCGGCCAGCGCGCGGTGAGGCGTTCGACGCCGGCAAGCACCAGGTCGTCGAACCTGGTGGCTCGCGTCGGGACGAGTTGTGGACCGTCCGGGGTCAACGGCCCGGGAAGAGCCAGCGGACCACGGCGTCCACGGCCCCGCCGGTCGCGAGCCGGACTGGCCCTTCGGCGCACCGCCGGCGCCTCCACTGACGGGGATGACATGACCAAACAGTAGTAAGCGCGGCTGGGCGAGGACACGACGTGGCGCATGCCGGAATGCGAGGCTTGACGATGGAGAGGCGGTAGCGTCGCGCCGTGAGTCCTGGCCGGCGGTGTTCGCGCACCGCGTGTGGGCGCCGCGCAATCGCCACCCTGACCTACGACTACTCCGACCAGACAGCCGTGCTCGGCCCGCTGGCGACCTACGCGGAACCGCATGGCTATGACCTGTGCGCACCGCACGCGCAGCGGTTGAGCGCGCCACGCGGGTGGGATGTGCTCCGGCTGGCTGAGCCCGACCCGGCCCTGCCGGGCAGCGACCTCGAAGCGCTCGCCGACGCCGTCAGGGAAGACGCCGGCACTCCAGCGAGCACCCCGATCGCCAACGCTGCGAGCGACCCCGCGACCTCGGGTCCGCGAGCCGGCAGCGGCTCCCGCGTCAGGTTGAGGGTGCTGCCCCCGCCCAACTGAGCGACCTGCGTGACCGCACGGCGATAAGGTCAGGTCGCGCGGCCGGGACACAAGGGCGCGCCGGATGCAAGGACAGGAGACCGCGTGAGCGACTCGGCCGAGATCTTCAAGGCCTACGACATCCGCGGGGTCGTCCCGGACCAGCTCGACGAAGACCTCGCCAGGGCCGTCGGAGCCTCGTTCGTTGCGGTACTGGCGGACTCGGAGGAGGTCACCGCGGTTGCAGTGGGCCACGACATGCGGCCATCCTCCCCCGGGCTCGCCGAGGCGTTCGCCGCCGGCGTGACCAGTGCCGGGGCCGACGTGGTCGCCATCGGTTTAGCGTCTACCGACCAGCTGTACTTCGCGTCCGGTTACCTCGGTCTGCCCGGCGCCATGTTCACGGCCAGCCACAACCCGGCGAAGTACAACGGGATCAAGCTATGCCGCAAGGGGGCCACCCCGGTCGGTGTGGACACCGGTCTCACCGAGATCCGAGAGCAGCTCGGCAAGACCGACGCAGTCGCAGAAGACCAGCGGGGTCAGGTAGAACAGCAGGACCTGCTCTCGGCGTACGCCCGCCACCTCCACCAGCTCGTACCGGTCGACGGCCGAAGGCTCAAGGTCGTCGTCGATGCCGCCAACGGCATGGCCGGGCACACCGTGCCAGCAGTCTTCGCCGGCATGAATGCCGAGCTCGTGCCCATGTACTTCGACCTCGACGGCACGTTCCCCAACCACGAGGCGAACCCGATCGACCCGGCCAACCTCGCCGACCTGCGCACTGCCGTCCCTGCCCACGGCGCCGACCTGGGATTGGCCTTCGACGGTGACGCGGACAGGTGTTTCGTGATCGATGAGCGCGGCGAGATCGTCACACCGTCGACGTTGACCGCCCTCATCGCGGTGCGAGAGCTGGAGCGCGTGCCAGGCTCGGCAGTCATCCACAACCTCATAACGTCGCGGGCCGTCCCCGAGATCGTCCGAGAGCACGGCGGCACGCCGGTACGGACGCGGGTGGGCCACTCCTACATCAAGGCGCGCATGGCCGAGACCGATGCCGTCTTCGGGGGGGAACACTCCGGCCACTTCTACTTCCGCGACTTCTGGCGTGCCGACTCCGGCATGCTCGCCGGCTTGCACGTTCTGGCGGCGCTCGCCGTCACGGACAAGCCGCTGTCGAGCCTGCTGACGAGCTACGAGCGATATGCGGCGTCCGGTGAGATCAACAGCACCGTCGATGACCAGCAAGCGACGATGCGACTCGTCGAGGCCAGCTACGCCGACCGGTCCGATCTCCGCGTCGACCACTTGGACGGGCTCAGCGTCGAGCACGCCGACTGGTGGTTCAACGTTCGCCCGTCCAACACCGAGCCACTGCTGCGGCTGAACGCCGAAGGTGTCGATGAGTCGACGATGGCGGCGGTCCGTGACGACGTACTCGGCCTCATCCGAGGCGAGCATGGCGGGCCAGGGGAGAAGCGGGCATGAACCTCGACCCGGAGCTGCTGGAGATCGTGGTCTGTCCGGGCTGCCGGTCGCCGCTTGCAGTCGACGAAGAGCGCAGCGAGCTGGCTTGTACCGGGTGCGGGCTGGCGTTTCCTGTACGCGATGACATCCCGGTGCTGCTGATCGACGAGGCTCGAAAGCCAACCGACAAGCCTTGAGCCTGCCGATGGAGCCCTTCGACGAGACTCTGCTCGACGACGCGGAGGCGTTGGCGCGGTTCGACCCGGTCCTGCGCCGGTTGGCCGAGAGCGGGGCGCGAGTGCGCAAGGAGGCTGCCGCGGCCGCGGAGGCAGGGCCGTCGCTCGCGGAGACACCGCGGCCACGGGCGATCGTGGCCACCGGCCCGGACGCCCGGCTGTTGCGCGCGGTGCTCGAACCGTGGTGTCCCGTCCCGTTCGTCGCCTGGCCGGGACCGAACCTGCCCGGCTGGGCGGGTGCGCTGGATCTCGTGGCAGTGCTCGCGCCCGGCGGCGCCGACCCCGGCGTGTCCTCGAGTGTGGTGGAGGCCGTACGCCGGGGCTGCGGGCTGCTCGTCGCCGCCCCGCGCCACTCGATCATCGCCGAACACGCCGCGAGCAGGGCGACGACCCTGCTGCCCACGCAGTCCGACGACGGGCTGGCGGTGGCGGTGGTGATGCTCCAGGCGCTGCACCACCTTGGCCTCGGGCCTGAGGTCACCGCCGAGTCGGTGGCCGCCGCGTTGGACGGCGTAGCGCTGTCGTGTTCACCGTTCCAGCCGTTGGGCGCCAACCTGGGCAAGGACATGGCGATCGCGCTGGCCGACGCGCTGCCGCTCGTATGGGGCGGGTCGGTCCTCGCCGCTCGGGCCGGGCGTCGCGTCGCCGAGGCGCTGCGCCGGACGTCTGGCCGCGCGGCCCTGGCGGCAGACGCGGCGCACCTGCTGCCTGTACTGACCGCGGCCAGTCGTCGCGACTTGTTCGCAGACCCTTTCACGACCACGTCGCTCGACGTCTACGACGAAGAGCGTCCCGCCCTGGTGGTGCTCGACGACGGCACCGACGATCCCGCCGTACGTGAGCAACGTGGTCATCTACTGCACGTCGTCGAGGAGCACGACCTTCGAGCCCATCGGATCGAGGCGCGCGAGGGTCCTGATGTCGCGCGCTATGCAACGTTGCTGGCGACCGGCACCTACGCCGCGACCTACCTTGCGATCGGCCTCGGCCGCCCCGTTACGGCCTGAGCCGCAGTAGCGTCGCGCCCGTGGATCTGCTCGCCAACTCGGTGCAGTCCTACCCGTGGGGTTCGACCACTGTGCTGCCCGGCCTGCTGGGTCGTTCACCGAACGGCGAGCCGCAGGCTGAGCTGTGGGTCGGAGCCCACGAACGACTGCCGTCCCGACTCACCCGCCATGGGGCGAAGCTCGGGCTGGATGAGGTCATCCGTGCTGACCCGGTCGGTGAGCTGGGCCAGAGTCTCGCGGGGGCCGCCAGGCTGCCCTTCCTGCTCAAGATCCTGGCCGTCGAACGGCCGCTGTCCCTCCAGCTGCACCCCGACGCAGCCAGTGCTGCCCGGGGGCATGCAGCAGAGCAAGCGGCGGGACTGGCAGGCGACGCGCCGCAGCGGTCCTTCTCCGATCCCTGGCCCAAGCCGGAAATGCTCTACGCAGTCACTGACTTCTCGGCGTTCAGTGGGTTTGCCGAGACGAGCGAGGCGCGAGACGCCCTTGATGCCGTGGGTGGGTCGCAGCTGGAACCCGTCCGGGCGGCCCTGGACAGCGGCGACCCCCTCCGGGCGGCACTGTCGGCGGCGCTGCGGTTGCCCGCCGACGACGTGGCTGCCATAACCGGCCGGGTTCGCGCGGCCCCCCAAGGCGGTGCGAACACCGGCCGGACCTTGTCGCCCGCGTTGGCGGAGCTCGCTGAGGAATTCCCCGACGACCCGGCCGTGGTCGCCCTGCTGCTCATGCGCGAGGTCACCCTTGCGCCCGGAGAGACGCTGTTCGTGCCGCCCGGACAGCTGCACTGCTACCTGGCCGGGACCGCCTGTGAAGTGCAGGTCAGCTCCGACAACGTCCTGCGAGCCGGCCTCACCGCAAAGCACGTCGACATCGACGGGGTGCTCGAGCTGCTGGATACGCGCGCGGGTGCGTTGCCCCCGGTGCCGGTTAGCGATGTCGGCGTTGAGCGGGTGTTCCAGCCGCCGGTCGAGGAGTTCGCGCTGGCGGCGATCGCCGACGTGCCGACACCGACCCCGCTCGCGGAGGTCCCCGGGCCGGCTCTGCTCATGTGCTTGCAGGGGCGCTATCAGGTGTTCGCCGGAGACAACGACTCGATGGAGCTTGGCCAGGGCGAGGCGGCGTACGTGCCTGCCCGCGACCCGGCTCTTCGAGTGCGTGGAGTCGGTGTGTTGCTGCGCCTCACCGGCAATCGGGCAGGATGAGCGCGGTCCCTCCGCATCGCCATACCGAAAGGAACCGCCCGGATGAGTGCTGAAGGAAGTAACCGGGCGATCCTGGCCGCGCTGTTCGCCAACCTGGGCATCGCGACCACGAAGTTCATCGCCTGGATCCTCACCCACTCGTCCTCGATGCTCGCGGAGGCCATTCACTCGGTCGCCGACTCGGCCAACCAGGTTCTCCTGCTCGTCGGCCGGCGCCGGTCGACTCGGGCACCCACGACGGAGCACCAGTTCGGGTTCGGCCGCGAGCGCTACCTCTACGCGTTCATCGTCGCCGTCGTGTTGTTCTCCGTGGGTGGACTGTTCGCGATGTACGAGGCCTACCACAAGTACCACGAGGTGCACGCGGGTGAGCCAAACGAGCTGCTGACCGGCAAGTGGTGGTGGGTCCCCCTCGTCGTGCTGTCTGCCGCCATCGTGATGGAGAGCTTCTCGCTGCGGACGGCCATTCATGAGTCCAACAAGGTGCGCGACGGCCAGTCGTGGCAGGAGTTCATTCAGTCGGCGAAGAGCCCCGAGCTGCCGGTCGTGCTGCTCGAGGACACCGCGGCCCTGCTCGGTTTGGTCTTCGCGCTGATCGGTGTCGGCATGACACTGCTCACCGACAACGGCTACTGGGACGCGGCGGGCACCGCGGCCATCGGCTTGCTGCTGGTCTGCGTGGCGGTCGTCCTTGCCATCGAGACGAAGAGCCTGCTGCTCGGCGAAGCCGGCACCGCTCAGTCCGTCCAGCGCATCCAGGCGGCACTCGAGGCCGAGCCCCGAGTGGCGCGAGTCATCCATCTGCGCACCATGCACCTAGGCCCAGACGACCTGCTGGTGGCCACGAAGGTGGCGTTCCGCGACGACGAGACCGCGGCCGACATCGCGATCTCGATCGATGCGGCCGAGCAGCGGATTCGCGAAGCCGAGCCCGTCGCACGATGGGTCTACATCGAACCCGACATCTTCCGCGCCGATCACCAGGCGGCCCCGCGGCCCGTTCCCAAGTAAACTGGCACTCGGCCAGCCCGCTCGAGGGCGGCACACCGCCGGAGACGACAAGGAAACCCTCATGGACTTCAAGGTCGCGGACTTGGCGCTCGCCGAGTTCGGCCGGGCCGAGATCGGCTTGGCCGAACATGAGATGCCGGGCCTGCTGGCCATGCGGGAGCGTTTCGGCGAGAGCAAGCCGCTCACCGGCGCTCGCATCACCGGGTCTCTGCACATGACGGTGCAAACCGCGGTGCTCATCGAGACGCTACGTGACCTCGGGGCGCAAGTGCGCTGGGCCAGCTGCAACATCTTCTCCACCCAGGACCACGCGGCCGCCGCCGTCGTGGTGGGCCGCAACGGCACGCCTGCGGATCCGCAGGGCACACCCGTGTTCGCCTGGAAAGGCGAGTCGCTCGCGGACTATTGGGAGTGCACCGAGCGGGCGCTGCTCTGGCCGGACGGCCGGGGCCCAAACCTCATCCTCGACGACGGTGGCGACGCCACGCTGCTGGTCCACCTCGGAGTGGACTGCGAGAAGGCCGGGTCGGTGCCGTCGCCCGAGTCGGCGGGCAGCCTCGAAGAACGCGAGCTGCTGGCGTTGCTGGCCGCCTCTTTCGACGCCGATCCCACGCGCTGGACGGACATCGCCAACGGGATCCTGGGCGTGACCGAGGAGACCACTACCGGGGTGCACCGGCTCTACGAGCGCCAGCGCAGCGGCGCCCTGCTGTTTCCCGGCATCAACGTCAACGACTCGGTCACCAAGAGCAAGTTCGACAACCGCTACGGCTGCCGCCACTCACTTCTCGACGGCATCAACCGGGCCACCGACGTGCTCATCGGTGGCAAGGTCGCGGTGGTCTGCGGCTACGGCGACGTCGGCAAGGGCTGCGCCGAGGCCCTGCGTGGGCAGGGGGCCCGTGTCGTCGTCACCGAGATCGACCCCATCTGTGCGCTGCAGGCCGCGATGGACGGCTACCAGGTCACCACTTTGGACGCGATCGTCGACCAGGCCGACCTCGTCATCACCGCGACCGGCTGCCGCGACGTCGTGACCGCCGAGCACATGGCGCGTATGAAGCACCAGGCGATCGTCGGCAACATCGGACACTTCGACAACGAGATCGACATGGCCGCGCTGGCCGCCGTGGACGGCATCGTCCGTACACCGATCAAGCCGCAGGTCGATGTGTGGACCTTCCCGGACGGTCATGGAGTGGTGGTGTTGTCGGAGGGCCGGCTGCTCAACCTCGGCAATGCGACCGGGCATCCCTCCTTCGTGATGTCCAACTCGTTCACCAACCAGGTCCTCGCCCAGTTGGAGCTGTTCACGAACGGCGACGCCTATCCGCTCGGAGTCCACGTCCTCCCCAAGCGCCTCGACGAGGAAGTGGCCCGCCTGCACCTGGCCGCGCTCGGTGTCCAGCTCAGCGAGCTAACCCCTGAGCAAGCCGCCTATCTCGGGGTGGAAACCGCCGGGCCCTACAAGCCGGACCACTATCGCTACTAGGGCGGTGCCACGGACCGGGGCGTGAGGTGACGCGATGAGCAAGCCGACGCGAGGACGCGTCCTGGTCGTCGACGACGACTCGTCCTTGGCCGAGATGCTCACGATCGTGCTCGACAGCGAGGGGTTCGAGCCTCGGGTCTGCTCGACGGGCGAGAAGGCGATGGGGGCGGTACGCGATTTCCGTCCCGACGTCGTACTGCTGGATCTGATGCTGCCCGGCAAAGACGGGATCGACGTCTGCCGGGAGATCCGTGCCGAGTCCGGTGTGCCCATCATCATGCTGACCGCCAAGAGCGACACCATCGACATCGTCGTCGGGCTGGAGTCGGGAGCCGACGACTACGTGGTCAAGCCATTCAAACCCAAGGAGCTGGTGGCGCGGATCCGCGCGCGAGTGCGCCGGGTCGACGAGCCGGCGCCGGAGGCGCTGCAGATCGGCGACCTCAGCATCGACGTTGCCGGGCACACGGTCAAGCGAGGGGGCGCGGCCATCCCGCTCACCCCGCTCGAGTTCGACTTGCTGTTGTGCCTGGCCCGCAAGCCCTGGCAGGTGTTCACCCGTGAGGTGCTGCTCGAGCAGGTGTGGGGATACCGGCATGCGGCGGACACCCGGCTCGTCAACGTGCATGTGCAGCGGCTGCGGTCCAAAGTCGAGGTCGACGCCGAGAACCCCGAGATCGTCCTCACCGTGCGAGGCGTCGGTTACAAGGCGGGGCCGCCCTGATCGCGTCGGCTCGCTCTTCCCGGCGGGCGTGGGCGAGCGTGCTGCCTCCGCCACTCATGCAGCTGGCCACCTTGTGGCGGCGCTCCATCCAAGCCCGCGTCGTGCTCGGGACGCTGGTGCTCTCGGCGCTTGTCGTCGCGCTCGTCGGCTGGGTGCTGCTGCGTCAGATCACCAACGGGCTCGTAGAGGGCAAACGCGTCGCCGCGGTCTCCGAGGCAGTCGCAGGGTTCGAGAATGCCCAACAGCAGCTGGACGCCGCCGCGACCAGCGACCAGGTCGACTCCGCTCAGCTGCTCACCCAGCTGGTGGAGAACCTCGCCAGCCGCGGCGGGCAGAGCGGCTTGTACGAGGTGGTGCTGTCCGGACCGATCTCCGCGCCGGGGGCGCGGCCGCAGCGGACGCCTGTCATCGAGTCACGGGGAAGCCGGCTCTCGCCGGGTATCGAGCCGGCGAGCATCCCCGCCCGCCTGCAGAGTGCGGTCGAGTCGTCCGCAGGCAGCTGGTGGGCATACACCCGCATCGTCTACTCACCCCCCGCCGATCCCGCGACGTCCCCGGGTCTCGCCGTCGGCTCGCAGCTGACGCTCCCCACCGAAGGCGGCACGTACGGCGTGTACTACGTCTTTCCGCTTACCGAGCAGCAGCAGACGCTCAACGTGGTGCGCAACGCCCTTGCGACCGCAGGTGCGTTGCTCGTACTGCTGCTGTGCGCCGTCGCGTTCCTGGTCGCCCGCCAGGTGGTCAATCCGGTGCGGCTGGCTCGCCGGATCGCTGAGCGGCTCGCGGCCGGTCGGCTGGAGGAGCGCATGCTCGTGCGTGGCGAGGACGACATCGCGCGGCTCGGCACGTCGTTCAACCAGATGGCCACGAACTTGCAGCGCCAGATCCGACAGCTCGAGGACCTCTCGCACGCGCAACGCCGCTTCGTCTCCGATGTGTCGCACGAGCTCCGCACACCGCTCACCACGGTGCGCATGGCGGCCGACGTGCTCTATGACGCGCGCGAGCGTTTCGACGGTGTCACGTCCCGTTCCGCCGAGCTGTTGCAGGCAGAGCTCAACCGCTTCGAGTCGTTGCTGATCGACCTGCTCGAGATCAGCCGCTTCGACGCCGGCGCCGCCGTACTCGACATCGACGACGTGGACCTTGCCGAGTTGGCACAGCGTGTGTGTGACGCTGCTCACGCGTTGGCCGTACGCCGGGGGTCGCGACTGCACGTTCAGGCCCGAAGCCGCGACTGCGTCGTGCCCGCCGACGTCCGGCGGATTGAGCGGATCCTGCGCAACCTGGTGGTCAACGCCATCGAGCATGACGAAGGCGGCCAGGTGGAGGTGACAGTGGCGGCGTCAGCGGATGCCGCCGCCGTTACCGTCCGCGACCACGGCGTGGGTCTCGCGGCAGGGGAGGCGGCGCTGGTGTTCAACCGCTTCTGGCGCGCGGACCCCGCGCGGGCGCGAACAACCGGGGGGAGTGGGCTCGGCCTCGCCATCGCGCTCGAGGACGCACACCTGCACGGGGGATGGTTGGAGGCCTGGGGCGTACCCGGCCGAGGCGCAGTGTTTCGGCTCACCCTTCCCCGCCGGCTCGGTGAGCGGCTGGAAAGCTCACCGCTTCCGCTGGCACCCGACGGAGTCGTCCAGACCGACCCGCCCGCCACGGGCGCCCATCCTGACTCCTCGCAGCCACGCCTCGGGGCGGGGGTGCTCCCACGGTGAGGCGTAGGCGGCGAGGCGATGTGGCGGCCCTGGCCCTGTGTTTTGGCGCGGTGCTCACGGGCTGCGCAGGAATCCCCGACAGCGGGCCGGTGCAGCGGGGGTCTCCGGTGACGGCGCAGCAGGAGCCCGCCCTCATCGAGTTCCGCCCGGACGGGCCGTTGCCCGGTGACTCACCTCAGCAGGTGGTCGAGGGTTTCCTCGCCGCCATGCAGGCCTACCCGCCCAGCAGCCTCACCGCACGGCGCTTCCTCACCACGCCCGCTAGCGCGAACTGGCGGCCGGAGACTTCGACGTCGATCTACAGCGACCATGTCAGCAAGGTGGGCGTCGACGGCTCGGTCACGCTGCGAGCCACCATGCTCGCGACGCTGTCGGCGCAGGGAAGCTGGACGTCGGCAGCGTTCGGAGGACAGACGTACTCACGCGACATGGGGCTGGTGCGCGTCCGCGGGCAGTGGCGCATCGGCAACCCGCCGGTCGGGTCCTTGGTCTCGCAGTCCTACTTCGAGCGCTACTACCGGCCGTATTCGCTGTACTTCCTCGCTCGCACCCGCGACGTCGTAGTTCCCGACCTGCGCTACCTGGTCGAGCGGCCGCAGACGCCCACGCTGCTGGTCGAAGGGCTTCTCGCGGGACCTATCCCGCGGCTGGCGCCGGCCGTCGACACGTTGGTGCCTGCCTCCACCGAGGTCAACGTGTCGGTGCCGGTAAGCCCCGCCGGGCTTGCCGACGTCGCCCTGAGCCGAGATGTGCTGGCGCTCAGCGGGGAGGACCGCCAGCTGCTGTTGGCCCAGCTGGTGTGGACCCTACGTCAGGTCACCGGGATCACCGGGGTCCGGGTCACCGCCGGTGGCGCCGGCCTTGAGATCCCCGGCTCGTCCGGCGTGTCGTCGGTCGACACCCTGCCGGGGTTCGATCCCGCGGGTTTCGCCGCCACGCGCTCGCTGTTCGGCTTGAGCGGCGACCAGCTCGTCACAGTCAGCGGTTCGCAGGCGACGCCCGTGGAGGGGCTGCTCGGCTCAGGTGAGCTGCCGGCGACGTCCTTCGCCGTCGACATCCCCGGCCGTCGCGCGGCTGTCGTCTCCGCCGACCGGCGCAGCATCGTCGTGAGTGCGTTCACCGCAGGTGCGAGCGACGCCGGGCAGCAAGCCGACGAGTGGTACGCCGCCGCGAAGGGCTCGCGGTTGCTCCAGCCGTCCTGGGACCGTACCGGCCGACTGTGGGTGGTCGACCAGACCAGCGACGGCGCCCGCATCGTTGTGGTGCGAAACGCCCGCCCCACTATGCTCGTCGTCCCGGGGCTCAGCGGCCGCACCGTACGCGCACTGCGGGTCTCGCGCGACGGGACACGGCTGGCTGCCGTGGTTGTGGCAGGCGACCAGGGCCGACTAGTGCTAGCCGAGATCGTTCGTTCGACCGACGGCAGCGTGCGGGCGGTGAGCCGACCGCGTCCTGTGGTCAGTCCCGTCCTAAAGCTCGACAACGTCATGGACGTGGGGTGGACGAGCCCCACCAGCCTCGGGGTCTTGGTCCGGGTCCGAGCCGAGGGCCGGCAACCGTACGTGGTTGCCATGGACGGTTCGTCGGTCACCGCGTCGAGCGCCCTGCCCGATGCCGCCGCCACTGCCCTCGCCGCCTCGGCCAACGCCGAGGTCCCCGTGGTGGTGAGCACGCGCGACGGGAAGCTGTGGATCCAGCGCACCGACCTGAGCTGGGCCCGTCTCGCCGGCGGCAGCCCGATCCGGTCCCCCGCTTATGTCGGCTAGGCGGTCGTCCACCGCCTGAGCGAGCGCCGCCCGCCAGGCGCGCCAGCCGGCGAGGGTGGCTCCGGTGCGCTGGCAGGAGCTCGTCGACGCAGCGAGCGACCTCGTCCTCGCCAGCAGCTGCGCTGGCTGCCACCGGCCCGGGCGCGCACTCTGCGAGGGCTGCGCGGAGCTGCTCCGGTCAGGCGCCGTGGTGCGCTGGCCGGAGCCGAGCCCCGCCGGGCTGCCGCCCCCCTACGCGGTGGCCGACTACGCCGGACCTGTGCGCGCGGTGCTGCTGGCGCACAAGGAGCAGGCTCGCTACCAGCTGGCTCGTCCACTCGGTGAAGCTCTCGCGTCGGCTGTCGCAGCCGGGCTGCTCGAGACGGGCGAGCCAGCTCGCGACGAGCTCGTGGTGCTGGTCCCACCGCCCTCGGTCGGCGCCGTGGTGCGCCGGCGGGGGCACGACCCGGTGCTGCGGATGGCACGCCGCGCCGCGACGGTCTTGCGACGCGGCGGTCTGCCTTGCCGCGTGACCCCGGTTCTGCGGACCGTTCGGTCCGTGGCCGATCAGGCGCAGCTGGGCGCGGCAAGCAGGAGCGAGAACCTCGCGGGCGCCTATCAAGTCCGAAGCCGCCGCCGCGCCGCGTTGTTGCGCGGCCCGGTCGTGGTGGTCGACGACGTGATCACCACCGGGGCGACGGCCGCTGAAGCCAGCCGGGCGGTCGTGTCAGCCGGCGGGGCGGTGGTCGCGGTCGCCGTCGTGGCCGCGACCCGCAGACGTCAGCTGGTCCACTAGCGTTGACCCATGGTGCCCATCCGGGTCCGTGGTTGCGTCGGTCGGCTCCGCGCTGTGCGGGTGTCCGACTGGCTAGCCGATGCCAGCCGCAGGCGAAACGGCCCACGTAAGGCGACTTATCGTCGACCGAGCACGGTGCGGTTTAGGAGTAAGTCCTGCCCCGCCGGGAGGCCAGATGCCTCCCGTCCCCGGGAGAAGGTCAGTAGTGGCGATGCAACTCTTTGTGCTGCGAACGCTTCCGCAGGCGGATGTGGGGACGAAGACCAGGTCGGCCGGGTGGGCACCTCGCCGTCGGGACCCGTCGAAGCAAGGAGAGCCTGAGTGGACGTCGTGGTCAAGGGTCGGCACGTCGATGTGTCGGATCGGTTCCGGGAACACGCGGAAGAAAAGCTGTCGCGCTTGGAGAAGTACGACCAACGGCTGATGCGCGTCGAGGTGCAGGTCTCCGAGGAGCGCAACCCCCGGCTTGCCGCTCAGTCGCACCGAGTCGAGCTCACGTTGCGTTCGAAGGGCCCGGCGATCCGAGCCGAGGCGGCGGCCGAGGACAAGATGGCAGCCCTCGACCTCGCCCTGGAACGCCTGCAGGCCCAGCTTCGCAAGGCCGCCGACCGCCGGCGGGTCCACCACGGCACACGACGTCCGGCGGCGCTGGCCGAGGTGCTTCCGGTCGAGGTCGACGGCCGCGTCAACGACGCGTCAACCGGCGTCGAGCCTGCCCCGGAGCAGAGCACCGATGCGGATGCCGAGCGTCCACTGGTCGTTCGAGAGAAGACCCACCAGGCGTCGCCCATGAGCATCGACCAGGCGCTCTACGAGATGGAGCTGGTGGGCCACGACTTCTACCTGTTCCATGACGCGGCGAGTGACCAGCCGGCAGTGGTCTACCGCCGGCACGGCTATGACTACGGCGTGATCCGCCTCGAGCGCTGACGAGCCCGCGTGGCTACATCCCGACGCGCGCTCGAGCGGTTGTCGCTCGGGCAGGCACGACGCGTTGCCTTGGCGGCACAGGGGTTCGGGAGTCGGCGACCGGTGGCGCCGCCCGGAGCGCGCGCGTTGGGCCGGGTCATCGACCAGGTGGCGCTGTTTCAGATCGACTCCGTCAACGTGCTCGCACGCGCGCAGTACGTCCCCGCGTTCAGCCGGCTCGGTCCGTACGACCCGGCTCTGCTCGACCGCGCATACGGGCGCGCCCCACGGCGAATGTTCGAGTACTGGGCGCACGAGGCGTCGTTGGTCAAGGTTGACCTGCAGCCTGCGCTCCGGTTTCGGATGGCCCGAGCGGAGCGGCACGCGTGGGGTGGCATGCGTCGACTGGCCACGGAGCACCCGGGCCTCGTTCGGTGGGTACGCGAGGAGGTTGCGCAGCGTGGACCGCTGACCGCCCGAGCTCTCAGCGCCGACATCTCCGGACCCCGCCTAAAGGATGGGTGGGGCTGGAACTGGTCGGATGTGAAGACAGCGCTGGAGTGGCTGTTCTTTCGCGGCGAGGTCACCTCGGCGCGCCGCAACTCCGCCTTCGAACGCATCTACGACCTCCCGGAGCGGGTGCTCCCGGCGTCGGTGCTCGCGCTGCCCACTCCGAGTGACTCGGCAGCGATCCGCACGTTGGTCGAGGTCGCCGCCCGGGCCCACGGCATCGCCACCGAGCGGTGCCTGCGCGACTACTTCCGCCTGGAGCCGGCAGAGACGCGTACGGCGATCGCCGATCTCGTGGAGGCGGCTGAGCTGGCACCTGTCCAGGTGCGAGGCTGGAACCGCCCGGCCTACCTGCACCGGGACGCTCGGGTGCCCCGTGCGGTGAGCGCCCGAGCTCTACTCAGCCCGTTCGACTCACTGGTCTTCGAGCGGGCGCGGATCGAGGCGCTGTTCGGCTTTCGCTATCGGATCGAGATCTACGTGCCGGCGTCGCAGCGGGTCCACGGCTACTACGTGCTGCCGTTCCTACTCGGTGACCGGCTGGTGGCGCGGGTAGACCTCAAAGCCGACCGGGTGGCGGGTCTGCTGCTCGTACGCGCCGCTCACGGCGAGGAGGGGGCGCCACCTGCCACGGCGGCGGAGCTGGCGTCCGAGCTGGTCTCGATGGCGCTATGGCTCGGGCTCAGCGATGTCCGTGTCGAGCCTCGCGGCGACCTAGCCCCCGACCTGTCCGACGAGATAGCGGTCCAGCGCTGAGGCCGTCCGTCGTCGCCTACGATGGCCAGTGCTGTGGTGGCCGCTACCGCCCGGTCGCACCGCCCCGGCTGTCGGTCCCGATAGTCGACGCCTAGCAACCAGGAGTCCGAGCTCGTGCCCGCTTTGCTGGACAAGATGTTGCGCATCGGCGAAGGCAAGATTCTTCGCCAGCTGGCCACGACCGCCCGCCAGGTCAACGCAATCGAAGACGACTTCGTCGCGATGAGCGACGAGGTGCTGCGTGGCCAGACCGCTGACTTCAAGGCCCGGCTCGCCGACGGGGAGACGCTGGACGACCTTTTGCCGGAGGCGTTTGCGACCGTACGCGAGGCGGCCAAGCGCACGCTCGGCCAGCGGCACTTCGACGTCCAGCTTATGGGGGGCGCCGCGCTGCACCTCGGCAACATCGCCGAGATGAAGACTGGTGAGGGCAAGACCCTGGTGGCGACGTTGCCGGTCTATCTCAACGCGCTGACCGGCGACGGCGTCCACGTGGTGACGGTCAACGACTACCTGGCTCGCTACCACGCGCAGTGGATGGGCCGGGTCTACCACTTCCTCGGTCTTTCGACGGGCACCATCTTGGCGAACATGACCCCGGCGGAGCGGCGGGAGGCGTACTTCGCCGACGTCACCTACGGCACCAACAACGAGTTCGGCTTCGACTACCTCCGCGACAACATGGCCGCATCGCTGGACGATTGCGTCCAGCGGGGCCACCACTACGCGATCGTCGACGAGGTCGACTCGATCCTCATCGACGAGGCGCGAACCCCACTGATCATCTCCGGTCCGACGCAGGACGAGGTGAAGTGGTACGACGAGTTCGCGCGGCTCGTCCAGCGGCTGCGCAAGGACTCCGACTACGAGGTCGACGAAAAGAAGAAGACGGTCGCGGTTCTCGAGCCAGGCATCGAGCGAGTCGAGGACCACCTCGGCATCGACAACCTCTACGACTCGGTGAACACCCCGCTCATCAGCTTCCTCAACAACGCAATCAAGGCCAAAGAGCTGTTCCGCCGCGACAAGGAGTACGTCGTGATGGACGGTGAGGTTCTCATCGTCGACGAGCACACCGGCCGAATGCTGCAGGGACGCCGCTACAACGAAGGCCTGCACCAGGCGATCGAGGCCAAGGAAGGGGTCCAGGTCCGCGAGGAGTACCAGACCCTGGCCACGATCACGCTGCAGAACTACTTCCGGCTCTACGACAAGCTCGGCGGGATGACCGGTACGGCGATGACGGAGGCCTCCGAGTTCGACAAGATCTACCGGCTCGGCGTCGTACCGATCCCCACGAACAAGCCGATGGACCGCGATGACATGCCGGACCTCGTCTACCGCACGGAGGGCTCGAAGTTCGCGGCCGTCGTCGACGACATCGAGGAGCGGTTCCAACGCGGGCAGCCGGTCCTGGTCGGCACCACCAGCGTCGAGAAGAGCGAGCTGCTCTCCCAGCTGCTGACGAGCCGAAGCGTCGCCCACGAGGTGCTCAACGCCAAGCAGCATGAGCGGGAGGCCACGATCGTGGCGCAGGCAGGCCGCAAGGGCGCCATCACGGTCGCGACCAACATGGCGGGGCGCGGCACCGACATCATGCTCGGTGGCAGCGTCGAGTTCCTCGCCGACATGGAGCTGCGCCAGCGTGGGCTCGACCCGGACGAGACTCCCGACGACTATGAAGCTGCCTGGCCGGCGGAGCTGGAGAAGATCGCGACCCAGGTCAAGGCCGAGCACGACGAGGTGACCGCACTCGGCGGTCTCTACGTCGTGGGCACCGAACGTCATGAGTCCCGCCGCATCGACAACCAGCTGCGCGGACGCTCTGGGCGCCAGGGTGACCCAGGCGAGTCGCGGTTCTACCTCTCCCTCGAAGACGACCTCATGCGGCTGTTCAAGTCCGACTGGGTCGACTGGGTGCTCACCACGCTCAAGGTCCCCGACGACGTGCCGATCGAGAACAAGCGGGTCACCGGGGCGATCGCTTCCGCCCAGGCTCAGGTGGAGTCGCAGAACTTCGAGACCCGTAAGAACATCCTCAAGTACGACGACGTGATGAGCCGGCAGCGGGAGGTCATCTACGCCGAGCGCCGCAAGGTGCTGGAGGGCGCCGACCTGCACGAGCAGGTGCGGGGAATGATCGACAGCGTCGTCACCGGCTATGTCAGCGCGGTGACCGACGGCTTCCCCGAGGACTGGGATCTCGAGCAGCTGTGGGTTGCGCTGAAGACCCTCTACCCAGTGGGCGTCACGATCGAGCAGCTCGAGGAGGAGCTGGGGGACCGCGCTGGCATGTCGCGGGAGTTCCTCGTTGCCGAGCTGGTGGCTGACGCGCAGGCGGCGTACGACCGGCGTGAGGCCGAACTGGGCGACGAGGTGGCCCGCGAGCTCGAGCGCAGGGTGGTTTTGAGCGTGCTGGACCGCAAGTGGCGTGAGCACCTCTACGAGATGGACTATCTGCGCGAGGGCATCGGCCTGCGTGCCTACTCCCAGCGCGACCCGCTCGTGGAGTACCAACGCGAGGGCTTCGAGCTGTTCACGGCCATGATGGACGCCATCACCGAGGAGTCGGTCGGTTTTCTGTTCAACCTGCAGGTGCAGGTCGAGCCAGCGGCGGGCGAACCGGCGCCCGGCGCACTCCAACCGTCGCCCGGCGCACCCGAGCCGGCGCCAGACCAGCCCCTGTCCGTTCCGGCTGACGAGCACCCGGATCAAGAGGCTGAGGGCGCGCCTCCTCGCATCCGCGCGAAGGGGCTGGACACGCCCGCCGAGCCACGGGGGCTCACGTACACAGCTCCGACCATGGACGGCGGGGTAGGGCTGGCGACCACCGAGGTCAGCGAGACCGTCGACGACAGCTACTCCGGGACGGCGCGGAATGCGCCCTGCCCGTGCGGCTCGGGGCGCAAGTACAAGCGCTGCCACGGCGATCCCGCCAGACGAGCGCAGCTGCAGAGCTAGGGCTCAGGCGAGCTCCAGCGCGGTGCACAGCCACCGATCACGGACGACCTCGAGTCGGGCGGCGACTGCCCTCGACCGCGCGCCGTGCCTGATGTGCACGGCAACCTCGGCCACGCCGTCGAGGGGCTGGCAGATGTGCACCGAGCGCACCTGAGGGCGGTTGACCCTGCTCCGGGTGGATGCGGTGCTGGTGACGCCGAGGATACGCACTCGACGGCTCACGTCCAGGTAGACCTCGTGGTCGGTCCAGCGGATGAGCTGCGTCACCGGGCGGTCGCCGCCGATGACCTCGGCGACGGCCTGCACGAAACGCGCCGCCCAGTCCCGCACGTCGGGGAGCCCCGCCGGCGTCGAGCACCGTGACCGACCGCCCGGCAGCACGGCAAGAGCCGGCGCCGCGGGGACAGCCGGAACCCCAGATGACAGCCGGAAGTCCAGTGCCAGGGCGCCCTGTGCATAGGTCGGGCCGGGTGCCTTGGTAGTACGGAACTCGTCGTCGCGTCCGCCGGCTGCGTAGAGCCGCCGGATCTGCACCGGTTGCCGGGAGTCGAAGCTCGGAGCAGATGTCATCGTTGCCTCCAGGGGAGAGGGATGTGCGGTGGCCACAGCACCGTGCCGGGCAGAATGTGGTCTGCGTCGGGGCCGATCGCTCGCCGGTTGGCGCGGTACCACGCCGGCCATGCAGCGGCGGTCGCCGCCGCGTCGGCACGGCGTCCGAGCTGCGCGGCGGCAATGCCCCACAGCGAGTCGCCCAGGCGTACGACGACCGGCTCTTGGGAACCGCAGCCAGCGGCCGGCCGGTCCGGGTAGGGCAGCCCGTCGAGGCGGGCTGAAGGTTGCCGGTCGTCCTGCGCGGTCAGGGTCGCTAACCCGGTCTCGGCGGCTGGCCGCCCAGCCACCGGGGCAGCGGTGATCTCGGCACCGGCCGGTCCGGCCAGGTTCACCGCCGCCACCGCCGTACCCAGTGCGCTCACCACAGCGCGTCGCCACCAGCCGGGCACCAGGTAGCGGGTCGCCTGCGCGACAACCTGGGCGCCCCCCGATCGACCGGCCGCCACCACCGCGAGGACTGCCCCCACGCTGAGCCACGCGTGCAGCACCGCTCCGACGAGCGACAGGGCAGCGATCAGAAGCTCGGTGAAACCCGCAGTCGCTGCCGCCGAACCGAAGGTGGCGGGGGTTGACCACGGCGAAGCCCAGATGAGGGCAACCCCGGATGCGGCCCACACTGGCAGCCCTAGGAGATACATTGCGCTTCCGTTCGTTTAACTGTGTTTACGTGTGTATACCTTGCACGAGCGCTACTAGCAACCCGGAGGTGGGGTTCCTGTGGAGACGTCGCGCCCAGTCGATGCCTCCCCGCCGCTCGGCTGCGGTCGAGGGTTGGTCTAGCGTCCGGATATGCGCTGGGACGAGCTGTTCGCGGACCTCGAGCTCCAGCTCGCCGCGACCGACGAGGCCGAACGCGACACCGAGGTGGCCGAGCGAACCCGCATCGAAGACAGCGCGATCAGCTGGCGCCAGCGGCTTCGTGCCCACGTGGGCGAGGACCTCGAGGTCGAGGTTCGCTCGCTCGGGCGGCTCCATGGATCGTTGGCGCGTGTAGGAGCCGACTTCACGCTCATCACCGCGCAGGGGAAAGGGTTCCTTGTCCCGTTAGCCGCCGTTGTCGCGGTCCGCGGTCTAGGAAACGCGGCGGACACGACCCCGGCGGGTGCGGCGTCTCGGCTCGGCCTCAGCTCGGCACTGCGAACGCTGGCTCGAAGACGTGCCGTTGTGACGGTCTACCGGGTAGACGGCCACGCGCTGACGGGCACGCCCGCGCGGGTGGGCAGCGACTACGTAGAGCTTGCCGTCCACGCGGTCGAGGACGGACCGCGGCAGGGGGCGGTCAGCTCACGACGAGTCGTCCCGTTCCCCGCCGTCGTCGCCGTGCGGCTCGCCGACGGCTGGCCGTGACGCTTCATCTGCGGGTGGGAGCGTCGTCCTCGTCCTCCGCTCCGAACGGATGGCTTGTGATGAACTCGGAGGTCTCGTCGTAGGAGCGCTCGATGTATGCGTCGAGCTGGCTCTCCTCGACGCGCCACTGGCCCCGCCCGCCGATCTTGATCGCCTTGAGGTCGCCGCGGCGGACGAGGGCGTAGACCTGTGCGGCCGAGATGTTCAAGATCTCCGCGACATCGGCGAGCTGGAGGAACCGGGTGCGGTCGCCAGGTGCCATGGGGGTCAGTGTGGCAGAAGGGACATCCGGCGGACCGACTTCCGCCGGTCCTGTGGACGTCCCTGTGGACGGCGCTGGAGGTCGGCTCTGCAGCCATCGGCACAATGTGGCCGTGACGCAGCCGGGGACAGGTGAGCACACCGACTCGCCATGGGCTCGACGCCTATCGCCGGCGCGATGGCGCGATCCCCGACTGGTGCTGGGGCTGGTGCTCGTCGCCGTCTGCGCGGTCGTCGGTGCTCGATTACTCGCGGGCGCTGACGACTACGCCCTGGTGTGGTCCGCCACTCGAGAGCTGTCCGCCGGCTCCCGGCTGGACTCAGAGGCGGTTCAGCCCCATCCCATCCGTTTTCGCAGCCAGGAAGACGCCGATCGCTATCTCAGCACCGACCAGTCGCTGATCGGCGCCGTCTTGTCCCGACCGCTCGGCGCCGGTGAGCTCATCCCCAGCTCCGCGATAGCGACAGCGGGCGGTAACCGCGTCGATGAGCTGCCACTCGGCGTTGCAGCGGGGGCGGTGCCAGCCGGCCTTCGACAAGGTGACCGGGTCGACGTCTGGGTGGTTCCGGCCGGACCCGACGATCGGCGCACGACAGCCAGCCGCGTGCTGAGCTCCGTACTCGTCGTCTCCGCAGGGGCCGGACAAGCCGGTATCGGCAGCACCGGTCTTCGCACGGTTGTGGTGGGCGTCGATCATGACGACCGCCAGCTCTCCTCCGTGCTTCCCGCTCTCACCGGCGGAGACGTCGTCCTCGTCCGGCTGGGAGCGTGACCGTGCGGCTCCCGATGCTGGTGGCCGTGGCCGGAGCCCCGTGGGAGTCGGTGCTGGTCAGCGCATTGGACGGGGCGCGAGCGGACGTGCAGGTTGCGCGGCGTTGCGTCGACGTTGCCGACCTGCTCGCTGCGGCTGCCACCGGTCAGGCCCGAGTGGCGTTGGTGAGCGCCTTCCTGGGAGGGCTCGACGTCGACGTCGTCGACCGGCTCCTCCAAGCCGGTGTCCAGCCAGTGGGTGTCGTCACGCCGGGGTCGACCGCAGAGGCCGACCAGCTGCGCAGGATCGGCGTCGTCGACCGGGTAGACGCCGATGCGGTGGACGACATCACGACCGTCGTACGCGGGCTCGGATCACGCCGCGGCTCAGCCGGGGGAAGTGCCACGGCGGGAGAGCCCGGCGACACTCCCGCGGGCTCCTCCGGCCCCCGCGGCCAGCTCGTTGCCGTGTGGGGGCCCGCCGGTGGGCCGGGGCGCAGCACTCTCGCTCTCACGTTGGCCGCTGAGCTTGCGACGCTCGGTGAGCCCACGCTGCTGATCGACGCAGACGTCTACGGCGGCTCGATCGCGCAGATGTTGGCCATGCTCGACGAGTCGTCGGGCCTGCTCGCCGCGGCCCGTGCCGCGAACACCGGACGACTCGACGCCGATGTGCTCGCGCGGCACGCGCGACGGCTGACCCCAACCCTACGAGTGCTGACCGGTCTGCCGCGCGCTGACCGCTGGCTGCAGCTGCGGCCAGCGGCCCTGTCCGGTGTGCTGGAAGCAGCCCGGTCCCTCGCCGCCTTTACCGTCGTTGATCTCGGCTTCTGTCTGGAACAGGGCGAGGAGCTCAGCTTCGACACCGCCGCGCCGAGGCGCAACGGCGCGACACTATTGACCCTGGAGAAGGCCGATCTAGTGCTCGCCGTCGGTGCGGCCGACCCCGTCGGGTTGGCGCGACTGTGCAGGGGGCTGCTGGATCTCACCGAGGTCGTACCCGGCGTGTCAGTGCGCGTGCTGGTCAACCGGATGCGCCCGACGCTGGGCTGGACCGAGCGCGAGGTAGCGGCGATGGTCTCGCGCTTCACCGGCTGGGAGCCGGTCGGCTTCCTTCCGGCCGACCCGCAGGGGTGCGACAGAGCTCTCGTACAGGGCCGTCTGCTCTGCGAGGCCGCGCCGGACTCGACGTTGCGCCGCGCGGTGCGCAAGCTGGCCTGCGACGTCGCTGGTTTAGACCTGTCGGCTCGGCGCGTCGGCGTTCGCACCGCCTCGCTCGGCCGCACCAGGCGAGTTGCCACTTAGGCTGCTGCCGTGAACGCTGGCAAGGACGCGTCGGCGCTGCGCGGCCTGATCGTCGACTGGGGCGGCGTGCTGACCGAGCGGCTCGACCTAGCCGGTGCCGGGTGGGCCCAGAGCGAGGGTTTCGACTTCGAGCAGTACGTCGAGGTGCTGACCAGCTGGGTGGGGCCTGCCTACCAGCTGGAGGCCCGCGCCAACCCCGTGCATGCGCTGGAGCGTGGCGAGATGACGGTGCCCGACTTCGAAGCGGAGCTCGCCGCGAAGCTGGACAGCACCACCGGGACTACTGCCATCCGCGCCGAAGGCCTGCTGGAGCGGATGTTCGCCCACTTCGAAAGTGCGCACGCAATGAACGCTCTCGTCCGGCGCGCGCACTCGAGCGGAATACGCACTGCGCTGCTGTCGAACTCGTGGGGGAACGCCTACCCACGCGATGGCTGGGAGGACATGTTCGACGCCGTCGTCATCTCCGGCGAGGTCGGCCTCCGCAAACCTGAACCGGAGATCTTCTGGTTGACGTGTAAGCAGATCGGCCTCGCGCCACACGAGTGCGTCTTCGTCGACGACATGGTGCTCAACGTAGAGTCCGCCCGAGAGCTCGGCATGGTCGCGATCGAGCACCGCACGTATGCGGAAACAGCCGCCGAGCTGGAGCGACTGTTCGGCCGACCTTTGGCCTAGCGGGTGCCGGAGTTGTCCACAAGCGCACAATCAGGAAGTGTGTAGCCATGCAAGCCATCTGGAAGGGCTCCATCTCGTTCGGAATGGTGACGATCCCGGTCAAGGTCTACTCCGCGACCCAGGAGAAGGACATCTCGTTCCGCCAGGTCCACACCACCGACCTGGGCCGCATCCGCTACAAGCGGGTCTGCGAGCTCGACGGCGAAGAGGTTCCCTACTCCGACATCGGCAAGGGCTACGAGCTCCCCGATGGCCAGCTCGTGCTCCTCACCGGTGAGGACCTGGCCGAGCTTCCGCTGCCCACGGCGAAGTCCATCGAGGTGCTCGAGTTCGTCCCTGCTGAGGACGTCGATCCGCTGTACTTCTCCAAGGCCTATTACCTCGCTGCCGACGGCAGCGGCCCGAAGCCGTACGTGCTGTTGCGTGACGCATTGACGTCGACGGGTCAGTGCGCGCTGGTGAAGGTCGCCATCCGTACCCGCGAGTCACTGGCCCTGCTACGGGCTCAGGACGGAGTCCTCGTCCTGCAGACGATGCTGTGGCCGGACGAGGTGCGCGACGGGGCGTTCGCTGCCCCCGATGACGACGTCGAGGTACGCCAGCAGGAGGTGGCGATGGCCGAGTCCTACATCTCTACGTTGTCTGCGAGCTTCGACCCGAGCCGCTACTCCAGTGACTACCGTCGCGCGCTCGAGGAGCTCGTGACGGCCAAGACGCAGGGCATCGAGCTCAAGGCGCCGGTCGAGGTGTCGTCGGGGAGCGGCCAGGTTGTCGACCTGGTGGCTGCCCTGCGCGCGAGTGTGGAGGCCGCCAAGCAGCGCCGTGGCGAGGCGAGCGCCGATGGGGCAGCCCCGAGCGTCGCCGCTGCAGCCACGACGAAGACGATTCGGGCCAAGAAGGCGAGCGCAGCCAAGTCAGCGGCGAAGCCGTCTGCCGCGAAGAGCGCGAAGTCTGCGAAGACAGCGAAGAAGAGCAGCAAACCGACCAAGGCAGACGCTCAGAGCCGCAAGTCTGCCTAGCCTGAGCGTTGAGGAGCCCCGAAACCCGATGGACGCAGTCAGCACGGTTCCCGCCCCTGTCAACGAGCCCAACCTCTCCTACGCTCCAGGGAGCCCGGAGCGCGCCGAGGTGGAGAAGCGGCTGGCCGAGCTGCGCGGTGAGCGTCACGAGTTCCCAGCGACCATCGGCGGGCAGCGGCAGATGGGTGCGGGCGAGGAGATCGACGTTGTCTGTCCTCATGACCACGGGCACGTTCTCGGCACCATGCGCAACTCCACCCGCACCGACGCCGAGGCCGCCGTAGCCGCAGCACAGGAGGCCGCTCCCGCCTGGCAGGCGATGCCCTACGACGACCGCGCCGCAATCGTGCTCAAGGCAGCCGAGCTGCTTGCCGGGCCGTGGCGGCAGACGCTGAACGCCGCCACCATGCTCGGCCAGTCCAAGACCGTGTGGCAGGCCGAGATCGATGCCGCCTGCGAGCTCATCGACTTCTGGCGCTTCAACGTCCACTACGGCCGCCAGATCCTGGCCGAGCAGCCGATCGCGAACTCCCCCGGCGTGTGGAACCGCTCAGACCACCGGCCGCTCGAGGGCTTCGTCTACGCGGTGACGCCCTTCAACTTCACCGCCATTGCCGCCAACCTGCCGACTGCGCCCGCGCTCATGGGCAATGTCGTGGTGTGGAAGCCCTCGCCCACCCAGCAGTTTGCGGCCGATCTCACGATGCAGCTGCTGACGGAAGCCGGCCTGCCGCCCGGCGTGATCAACCTGCTCCCCGGCGACGGGCTGGCTGTCAGTGAGGTGGCGCTGCGCTCCCCCGACCTGGCCGGCATCCACTTCACCGGCTCGACCCCGACGTTCCAGACGTTGTGGAAGACCGTCGGCGACAACCTCACCGGCTATCGCTCCTATCCGCGCGTCGTCGGGGAGACCGGCGGCAAGGACTTCGTCATCGCGCACCCCTCCGCCGACCCCGACGTCTTGCGGGTCGCGCTGCTGCGTGGCGCCTTCGAGTACCAAGGACAGAAGTGCTCGGCGGCCTCTCGCGCCTACGTCGCCCGCAGCGTCTGGGACCGCGTACGCGACGACCTGGTGGCAGAGACCGAGTCGATTCGGATGGGGGACGTCAGCGACCTGTCCAACTTCATGGGGGCCGTCATCGACCGGCGGGCCTACGCGAAGCACGTGAAGGCCATCGACCGCGCGAGGTCGACCGACGCGCTCTCGATCTTGGCGGGCGGTAGCTGCGACGACTCCGAGGGCTACTTCGTGCGCCCGACGATCGTCGAGTCCAGCGACCCCGCCGACGAGGTCTTCGGCACCGAGTACTTCGGGCCCATCCTCGCAGTCTCGGTCTTCGACGACAGCGAGTTCGAGGCGGCGGTGCACCAGATGGAGCGGTTCGCGCCGTACGCCCTCACTGGCTCGATCATCGCCCAGGACCGGCGGGCGATCGCCTGGGCCGCCGAGGCGCTGCGCTTCGCGGCCGGCAACTTCTACATCAACGACAAGCCGACCGGAGCCGTCGTCGGCCAGCAGCCGTTCGGCGGGTCGCGTGCCTCCGGCACTAACGACAAGGCGGGCTCTCCGCAGAACCTCGTGCGCTGGACCTCCCCCCGTTCGATCAAGGAGACGTTCGCGCCGGCAACCGACTACCGCTACCCCCACATGGGGTGAGCCGAGCGTGTCTGGCCCTGGATTGTCGGTCGAGTCTGGCAGCGTGTGAGCCATGAGTGACTGCGCTGAGGCCCTGATGTTGACCGGCGCGCTGTGGCCGTGTCCCGACTGCGGCGACGAGCGCATCTTCGTGGCACCCGACCCACTGGACACATCAGCGCGCGGAGCTGACCTCGCGTGCACCGACTGCGGCGCCGCCATCTTCGTCGACCCTTGCTCTGCCTCCGCCGATCCACTGCCGACGCGGATTTCACTCGCCGGCGCAGCCTGACGGCCGGCGATGGGCGATGACGAGTCCAGGGACGAACAGCTCGACCGCGAGCTCGGTGAGCTGCTCCAAGAGCTACGAGTCGCCCTCCCGGGCGTTCAAGTCCTGTTGGCGTTCCTGCTGGTCGCTCCACTCAACCAGCGGTTCCCGCTGCTCTCGTCAAGTGGCACTAACGCCTATCTCGTCTCCCTGATCTGCACTGTCCTCGCCACGATCCTGCTGATCGCGCCGAGCGCTCATCACCGGCTTCGCTGGCGCCAGGGTGACAAGGAGCGGATCCTGCGCCGAGCGACGGTGATGATGCTCGCCGGTCTGTTCTTCATCGGTACGGCCTTCAACACTGCCGTGTTCATGATCGTCGGTTTCCTCTACGGCACCGCCGCAGGCGTGTGGCTGACAGCGGCCACGAGCGCGATCACGCTGGTCTTTTGGTACGTGCTGCCGTTCGCGTCCCGAAGCAAGCCTGGCGCACCAGGGCCGGGCCGCGACTAGCCCACCCGCTGAAACCACGTCGTCCTGGCCGGCGAGCGGGCCTACCCGGCGAGCCAGCGTCGGGCGACCTCGCCTTCCTTGAGGATTGCCGCCTGGATGGCCGCCGCGATCTCGGGCTCGATCCGGCTGCCGAAGAACGGGATTCGCACTCGCACGTCCCCACTGACGCTTTCGTGCGTTCCGGTGGTGGTGGCCTCGAGGCGGCGCACTCCCTCCATCCCCGCCGGCTGACCGGTTACCTCCACCGTGACAGTCCCGGTACGACCACCTGATGCCTCGGCGCCGCCCCAGCGCTCGGTCTGCACGACCTCCAGCGTCTCCCCGACGAACTTCCTCACGAAGTCGGGCACCTCGGCGGGCAGCACCCGGGTCGTACGCACGGTCGCCCCGTCAGGGCTCAGGTCCACCTGGACGGAGTGGCGGATCGCATGCGTGGCCACGCAGACCTCCGACCGGAAGGCCTTGTCGCACAGCAGCGCGAACACCGAGTCGGGCGAAGCGGGATAGTCGGCCTCGGCGCGCAGCTCCATGCGCTGATTCTGCCGCAGGCGTCGAACACTGGACTAAAGTGCCAGAGTGACGGATGCCGTCGAGGCAACCCCTGCAGACGTCAGCTTCGGTGAGCAGGGTGGCCGCCTCACCTATGGCGGCTACCTGCGGCTCCCCGAGCTGCTCGGCGCCCAACAGCCGAAGTCGAACCCCCCGGCCCACGACGAGCTGCTGTTCATCACCGTTCACCAGGTCTACGAGCTGTGGTTCCAGCAGCTCCTGCACGAGGCGACGACTGCGCGCAACGCCATGACCGCCGGCGAGCTGTGGTGGGCGCGGCATCTCCTCGCGCGCATGCACCGGATCGAGCGCGTGCTCATCTCGCAGATCGACGTGCTCGAGACGATGACACCGCAAGACTTCCTCACCTTTCGGCGGCTGCTTGCTCCGGCGAGCGGCTTCCAGTCGGTGCAGTTCCGTGAGCTCGAGTTCATCTCCGGCGCCAAGGACCCCGCGGTCGTCCAGCGCTTCCGTGGGCTGACCGACGCCGAGCGCGAACGGCTTCGCCGTCGGCTGGCAGAGCCGACGTTGTGGGACGGGCTGCTCCAGGTGCTGCGTGCCTTCGAGCTCCCTGCCGATGACGACGAGGCCGTACGCGAGTCCTTGCTGACCGCGGCGCGTGACCGACCGCGCTATGCCGAGGTTTGGGAGCTGGCCGAGGGCTTGATCGAGCATGACGAGCTGGCCGCTGGTTGGCGGACCCGGCACGTCATGATGGTCGAGCGCATGATCGGGGGAAAAACCGGCACGGGCGGGTCCTCAGGCGCCGACTACCTACGCGGGCGGCTAGATCTGCGCTATTTCCCGGTGCTGTGGGAGCTCCGCTCGCACCTGTGATGACCACCCGGTCGGCCATCGGACCAGACGACCGGCGCGCGGGCTAAAGTTTGGAGGGTCATGCACCAGCGGCCGGACGACGCCAGAGCCGAACTCATCTCCAAAGCGGCCGACTATGCGGCGACGCGCCGAGGCCGAGGCGGGCTCGATGCGGCCCAAGCCGAGCGGTTCCTGCAGCTCTACTACCGCCACGTCGACGTCGAGGACCTGACCGAGCGCGATCCAGCGGACATCTACGGCGCCGCCGTCAGCCACTACCGGCTGGCGGCGAGCAGGCCGCAGGGCACCGCGAACGTCCAGGTCTTCACCCCCAGCGTGGACGAGCACGGCTGGAGCGCAGGTGGACACACCGTCGTCGAGGTTGTCACCGACGACATGCCCTTCCTTGTCGACTCCGTCACCATGGCGCTGTCGCGCCAGAACCGCGCCATCCATCTCGTTGTCCACCCGCAGATGCTCGTTCGTCGCGACGTTGCCGGAAAGCTGCTCGGCTTCTGTTCCAGCGACTCGGCGGAGGACAGTGGCGGCAGCGTCCGCGAGTCGTGGATGCACATCGAGGTCGACCGCGAGACCGACCACACCGCGCTGCTCGACGTCCAGCGGCAGCTGTTGCAGGTCCTCCGTGACGTCAACGAGGCGGTCGAGGACTGGTCGAAGATGCGCGACGCTGCGCTGAGCCTCGTCGACGACATCGAGTCCGCTGATCTGCCTGTGCGCCAGGAGGAGGTCGAGGAGACCGCGGCGCTGTTGCAGTGGCTCGCCGACGACCACTTCACCTTCCTGGGCTACCGCGAGTACGTGCTGGCGAGTGTGGACGGCGACGACGTCCTCAAGGCCGTACCCGGCACGGGGCTCGGCATCCTGCGCTCCGACCAAGACATGAGCCCGTCCTTCGGCAAGCTGCCGCCAAAGGTCAAGGCGATGGCCCGCGAGAAGCGGTTGCTGCTCATCACAAAGGCCAACTCGCGATCCACGGTGCATCGACCGGCCTATCTGGACTACGTCGGCATCAAGACGTTCGACGACGCTGGGGAGGTCGTCGGCGAGCGACGGCTCTTGGGACTGTTCTCCTCGGCTGCCTATACCGAGAGCATCATGCGAATACCGGTGCTGCGTCGCAAGGTCGCCGAAGTCCTGGCCGGCGCGGGGTTCAGCCCGAGAAGCCACAGCGGCAAAGCCCTCAAGGACATCCTCGAGACCTACCCTCGCGACGAGCTCTTCCAGATCTCGGTCGAGGAGCTGCTGCCGGTCGCGACCGCAGTTCTGCACCTGCAGGAGCGCCGCCAGCTCCGCTTGTTCGTCCGACGCGACGTCTACGGTCGGTTCCTGTCCTGCATGGTCTACCTCCCCCGTGACCGCTACACAACCGCGGTCCGCGAGCGGATGCAGGACATCTTGAGTGAGACCCTTGGTGGCGGCTCCGTCGACTACACAGCACGAGTCAGTGAGTCGGTACTCGCGCGGCTCCACTTCGTCGTACGGCCGCCGGTCGGCCAGGCGATTCCGGACTTCGACGAGACCGAGCTCGAGCACCGGCTGGCCGACGCCGCCCGCAGCTGGACCGACGACTTCGTACTCGCGCTGCACGATCTGCACGGAGAGGAGGAAGGCGCGCGGCTCGCCCACATCTATGCCGACGCCTTTCCCGAGGCCTACAAGGAGGAGTTCACGGCAGCCACGGCCGCGGCCGACGTGCGGCGGCTCGAAGACATCGACCCCGAGCTGGCGCTCGCCCTGTCACTGTACGAGCCGGTCGACAGCGGTCCCGACGAGCGGCGCTTCAAGGTGTTTCGCACTGGCTCGGCGCTGTCCTTGTCCCGCGTGCTGCCGCTGCTGTCCCAGATGGGTGTCGAGGTCGTCGACGAACGACCGTTCCCCATCGAGCGGGCGGGAGAAGGCCCGGCCTGGATCTATGACTTCGGCTTGCGCTATCCCGGTGGCTCGATGCCGCGAGGCGCCCGAGAGCTCTTTCAGGACGCGTTCCTCGCCGTCTGGCAGGACCGATCCGAAAGCGACGGGTTCAACGCGCTGGTGCTTCGTGCGGGGCTGACGTGGCGGCAGGCGCTCGTGCTGCGTGCCTATGCGAAGTTCCTGCGCCAAGGCGCCACGGCGTTCAGCCAGTTCTACATCGAGGACACTCTCGCCGCGCATGTCCCGATAGCGCGAGCGCTGGTCGAGCTGTTCGAGGCCCGCTTCGACCCCGCGCTCGGGGCGGCTGCCGATGCACCGGCGCGCATCGACGCCGTGCACGGCGCCGTGCGCACCATCGAGGCAGCTCTGGACGAGGTGGCCAGCCTTGACCAGGACCGCATTCTGCGCTCCCTGCTGGCAGTGATATCGGCCACCGTGCGGACAAACTACTTCCAAGGCGAGGACGGCAACCCCAAGCCGTACCTGTCGCTGAAGATCGCCTCCGAGCACGTGCCGGACCTGCCGCAGCCACGGCCCAAGGTCGAGGTCTTCGTCTACTCCCCACGCGTGGAAGGCGTACATCTGCGGTTCGGACCGGTCGCGCGCGGTGGGTTGCGCTGGTCGGACCGGCGCGAGGACTTCCGCACGGAGGTGCTCGGCCTCGTCAAGGCACAGATGGTCAAGAACGCCGTGATCGTGCCAGTGGGCGCGAAAGGCGGGTTTTTCTGCAAGCACCTGCCGGATCCGGCGCTCGACCGGGAAGCGTGGCTGGCCGAGGGAGTCGAGTGCTACCGCACCTTCATCCGCGGGTTGCTCGACATCACCGACAACCTCGTAGCCGGGCGGATCGTCCCGCCCCGCGCCGTGGTGCGCCACGATCACGATGACGCCTACCTGGTGGTCGCGGCGGACAAGGGGACCGCGACGTTCTCCGACATCGCCAACCAGGTTGCCGCCGACTACGGCCACTGGCTAGGTGACGCGTTCGCCTCGGGTGGGTCGGTCGGCTACGACCACAAGGCGATGGGTATCACCGCTCGGGGAGCGTGGGAGTCCGTCCGCCGGCACTTCCGAGAGATGGGGGTGAACTGCCAAGCCGAGGACTTCACCTGCATCGGGATCGGGGACATGTCCGGAGACGTGTTCGGCAACGGTGTGCTGCGCAGCCAGCACACCCGGCTGGTCGCCGCGTTCGACCACCGCCATATTTTCCTGGATCCCAGTCCTGACGCCGCGACGTCGTTCGTGGAGAGACAGCGGCTCTTCGAGCTACCACGGTCGTCGTGGGCCGACTACAACCCGGACGCGATCTCAGCTGGCGGCGGGGTCTACCCCCGTACGGCCAAAGCAGTGCCGGTGTCCGACGCGGTGCGCCAGGCGCTGGGCATCGAGTCGTCGGGAACGTCGATGACTCCGCAGGAGCTGATGCGCGCCATCTTGCTCGCGCCCGTGGACCTGCTCTGGAACGGCGGCATCGGCACCTACGTCAAGTCCGCGGCCGAGTCCCACGCCGAGGTCGGCGACAAGGCCAACGACGCGATCCGCGTCAACGGTGAGGAGCTGCGCTGCCGCTGCGTCGGTGAGGGCGGCAACCTTGGCCTGACCCAGCGGGGACGGATCGCGTACGCGATGGCGGGTGGCCGCATCAACACCGACTTCATAGACAACTCCGCCGGAGTCGACACCTCCGACCACGAGGTGAACATCAAGATCCTGCTCGACCGGGTCGTCGACGACGGCGACATGACCCGCAAGCAACGCGACCAGCTGCTCGCCGGCATGACCGACGAAGTCGGCACGCTCGTGCTCCGTGACAACTACGACCAGAACGTCGCCCTGGCCAACGGCGTGGCGCAGGCCGCTCAGCTGCTGCACGTCCACGCCGACTGGATACGAAGGCTCGAGAAGAAGGGACACATCAACCGGGCCATCGAGTTCCTTCCGACGTCGAAGCAGATCGCGGAGCGACGCGGCGAGGGCAGAGGCCTGACAGCGCCGGAACAAGCCGTGCTCATGGCCTACACAAAGATCGTGCTGGCCGCCGAGCTCATCGACAGTTCCCTGCCCGAGGACCCGTTCTTCGCTCGCTACCTCGTCGGCTACTTCCCCGCGCCGATGCGCGAGCGGTTCCGGGCACACATGGAGGACCATCCGCTGCGGCGGGAGATCATCATCACCCAGATCGTCAACACTTTGGTCAACGGCGCCGGCATGACGTTCTTCCACCGGCTGAGCGAAGAGACCGGCGCCTCTGCCACCGACCTGGCACGGGCCAACCTCGTCGGGCGGCGGATCTTCAACCTCTCGCCACTGTGGGGCAGCGTCGACGCGCTGGACAACAAGGTGCCCGCCGTCGTCCAGACCAAGATGCGGCTCGAGATTCGCACTCTGGTCGAGCGCGCGAGCCGCTGGCTGGTCAACAACCGCCGATCACCGCTGGACTCCCAGGCGACCCTCGACCACTTCGGCGAACTGGCTCAGGTGGTGCTGGCGGAGCTCCCCGACCTGCTCGTCGGCCGCGAAGCGGTGCTGTTCAGCCGCCGCCGCGACTATCTGGTGGAAGCCGGTGTGTCCAAGGAGGTCGCTGTCCGGGTCGCCGTCATGCCACCGGCGTACGCCGCGCTCGGCATTGTCGAGACCTCCCGCCGGGAGCAGATCGACCCGGTCGAGGTCGCCCGCGTGCACTTCGCGCTCGGCGAACGGCTGGGCCTCGACCGGTTGGTCGAGCGGATCTTGGCGCTCCCACGCGACGACCGCTGGCAGACGATGGCGCGAGCAGCCCTGCGCGACGACCTGCATGGAGTCCACGCGCAGCTCACCGCGCAGCTGCTGACGAGCACCGACGCAGACGACCCCGTCGACAAGCGGATCGCCGACTGGGAGCACTCCAACGGCGTCCTCACGCCACGCGCCATCGCCAGTCTCGACGAGATCTGCATTGACGAGGCCGCCGACCTGGCCCGGCTGTCAGTGGGCTTGCGGGTGGTCCGCACGCTGCTGGCGACGCCCTAGCGGGAGGCAGGACAGACTGCGGCTGAGCGGAGCGGTCGGTCGCTAGCCGCTCTGGGTGACTCCAGAGTCGTTATAGCGACCGCGGGCTCACCCAAAGTACTGCTTGCGCCTGTCTGAGCGGGACTTTCCACAGGACTCTGGACCCGCTGGCGTCCTGTGGAAAGCGTGCGGCATAGTGCCGTGCCAACCGTTCCCCAGTTCAGGGCGCCGCCGCCATGACCACTACGCACGCCGCAGCGCAGGCAGTTGCCGTCGAGCTCCTCGACGGCGAAGTCCGCGACGCCGTGCGCCGAGAGGGCGTCGACCCGCAGATTGACGGTCCGGGCGTACTGCGACTCATCGAGCGGGCCGTCGCAGCCTATGAGGACCGCAGCCTCTCCGGCGCCGTACCCCCGCTGGTGGACCGCGCCGAGGTCGTCACCGAGCTGTTGGCTCGGGTGGCCGGTTTCGGTCCGCTGCAGCGCTACCTCGACGACCCGACCGTCGAGGAGGTCTGGATCAACGAACCCACGCGGGTCTTCGTCGCCCGTGACGGCCGCTCCGAGCTGACCACCACGATCCTCACGGCAGGTCAGGTACGCGACCTGGTCGAGCGGCTGCTCAAGACCAGCGGACGCCGGGTCGACTTATCGCAGCCGTTCGTCGACGCCCGACTGCCCAGCGGCCATCGCGTCCACGTCGTTCTGGATGGGATCTCGCGCGACTTCGTGGCCGTGAACATTCGCAAGTTCCACGCCAAGGCCACCCGGCTCAGCGAGCTGGTGGAGCTCGGCAGCCTGCCCCCTGCAGCAGCGGGCTTCCTGCAAGCGAGCGTCGTCAGCGGCCTCAACGTACTCGTCTCCGGTGGCACCCAGACCGGAAAGACGACGATGCTCAACTGCCTGGGAAGTGCCGTACCAGGCAGGGAGCGCGTCGTCTCGTGCGAGGAGGTCTTCGAACTCAACTTCGTGCACCCAGACTGGGTTGCGATGCAGACCCGGCAGGCCGGGCTGGAAGGTACCGGCGAAGTGCGCCTGCGGGACTTGGTCAAAGAGTCCCTGCGGATGCGCCCCTCTCGCATCGTGGTGGGCGAGGTGCGAGCCGAGGAATGTCTCGACTTGCTGCTCGCGCTTAACGCTGGTCTACCGGGCATGGCCACCTTGCACGCCAACTCCGCGCGTGAGGCGCTGGTGAAGATGTGCACCTTGCCGCTGCTGGCCGGCGAGAACATCGGTTCTCGCTTCGTCGTTCCGACCGTTGCATCCTGCGTAGACATCGTCGTACACCTGGCGATCGACGCGCACGGCCGCAGGCGAGTGAAGGAGATCGTCGGAGTCCCCGGCCGGGTGGAGAGCGACGTCATCGAGGTCGAGCAGATCTACGCGTTCGCCGACGGCCGGCTCGTACGCTCCCATGGTCGCCCACCGCGCCAGGAGCGCTTCGAGCTGGCCGGCTACGACCTCGATGCGCTGTTGACGGTCCAGGTCAGCGCCGAGTCGGTGGCGTCACCGCTCGGCAATGCCGCCATGGTCGCCGGCTGACATGGGCGTAGTCCTCGGTCTCGGCGTGGGCATCGGCCTGCTTCTGGTTTGGCTGGCGCTCACCGACGATCCAGCGACGCAGGTGCGACGGCCCGGCAGAGGCGGGGTGCGCGAGCTGATGTCGCGAGCCGGAGTCGAGGGCGTCTCGCCGGCTGCCTTCACCGGGATCTGCTTCGGCACCGGCGCGGTCACCGGCTTGGTCCTGCTCGCCGTTTCCGACACGGCGCCGGTTGGTGCGATGTTCGCGCTGCTGGCCACGTACGCTCCGGTGGCTCTGTTGCGGGGTCGCGCCCGCCGGCGCCAGCACGAGCTCGCCGAGGTATGGCCGGAGGCTGTCGACCACCTGGCTTCAGCGGTTCGCGCCGGGCTGTCCCTGCCTGAGGCGTTGACCCAGCTCGGTGAGCGCGGACCCCAGCCGCTGCGAGAGCCGTTCCGCAGCTTCGGAGCCGACTACCTCGCCACCGGACGGTTCGGCGACTGCCTCGACCGGCTGAAGGGAACCCTCGCTGATCCGGTGGGTGACCGAGTGGTCGAGGCGCTGCGGATCGCCCGGGAGGTCGGCGGCGGTGACCTCGGCCGGATGCTCCGCTCGCTCTCCGGCTTCCTGCGCAGCGATGCCCGCACGCGCGCTGAGCTCGAGTCCCGCCAGGCGTGGACAGTCAACGGGGCTCGGCTGGCTGTGGCCGCGCCGTGGCTTGTCTTGCTCATGCTGTCCTTCCAACGCGACGTTATTCACCGCTATGCGACCGCGACCGGCACTCTCGTCTTGGGAGCCGGTGCGCTGGTGTGCGTGGTGGCCTACCGGTTGATGATGCGCATTGGTCGGCTACCGGCGGAACGGCGGGTGCTCGGGTGAGCCCGCTGGTCACCGGCGCTGTCCTCGGCATGACTGCCGGATCGGCCGTGCTCCTCGTCTGTGCCAGGCTGCTTGCCGTCCGGCGACCCAAGCTGGAGCTGCGCCTCGTTCCCTATCTGCGCGACCTGCCGTCTGCAGGCGCTGCCTCCACGTACCGCCCTCCGGTTTCACGTTCGGTCGCGGGTGCCCTGATCGGACCCTCGCTGGAGCGGACAGCTCGTGCTCTGGAGCGCCTGCTCGGTGGTGCCACTTCGATACGACGGCGCCTCGACCGCGCCGGCGGCACGTTGACGTTGGAGCAGTTCCGCGCCCAGCAGGTGTTGTGCGGCGTGACTGGCTTCACTCTGGCCGCAGCCGCGGGCGTCCTCCTCAGTGCCCAGCGGCGCGCGCACCCGGTTGCGCTGCTGGCCATGTGCGTAGCGGCGGTGGCGGTGGGCGTCGTCGCGCGGGAGATCCGGCTGGGCACGGTCGTACGTCGTCGTGAAGAGCGCATCCTGGCCGAGTTCCCGACCATCGCCGACCTGCTGGCGCTGTCCGTGGCCGCGGGCGAAGGTCCCGTCGCAGCTCTCGACCGGGTGGTGCGCACGTGCCGTGGCGAGCTGTCGACGGAGCTGGGCCGGCTGCTTGGTGAGATCCGATCTGGAGTTCCCGCGTCCGCGGCGCTCACCAACCTGGCCAGGCGCTCCGGCCTCCCGGTGGTGTCTCGCTTCGCCGAGGGGTTCGCTGTGGCGCTCGAGCGCGGTACGCCGCTGGCGGACGTGTTGCACAGTCAGGCGGCCGATGTCCGCGAAGCGAGTCGGCGGGCGTTGCTCGAGACCGGTGCCCGCAAGGAAGTGGCGATGATGGTGCCGGTCGTCTTCTTGGTCTTGCCGGTCACCGTCCTCTTCTCCTTCTATCCCGGGCTCGTCGGCCTCTCCTTCGTCAGCCCTTGACCACACCCCGATCACAAGGAGGCCACCGTGTCCCTGTCGCTGCTGCGGTTCTTGATCGAGCGCTGGCACGACCGTACGGACCGAGGTGACGTACCCGGGTGGGTGCTCATCACGGTCATGACCGCCGGCCTCGTCGCAGCACTCTGGGCTTTCGCAGGACCAACGCTGCACACCATGTTGAGCGACGCGCTGTCGGCGGTCACTGGACGGTGAGGTGGTCGACGTGCGCCGCGCCACCACGTCGGTGCGAGCGCGGCGCAGCGGTCGTCGACTTCGTCCTGGTGGTCGTCGTTCTCGTGCCCCTGCTACTCGGCATCCTCCAGCTCGGCCTTGTCCTGCATGTCCGCAACACACTCACCGCCGCGGCGTCCGCCGGTGCCCGCTTCGCCGCGACGGTTGACGGCACACCTGCGGCGGGAGCAATCCGGACGCGGCAGATGATCGACGGCGCCTTGGCCGCACGATTCGCCGACCGCGTCAGCGCCGCCTCGACCCGGGTCGCAGGAGTCGCTGGCGTCGTGGTGCGCGTCGAAGCCGATGTGCCTCCGCTGGGGCTCTGGGGACCGCCCGTACACATCGCAGTCGATGGGCACGCCGTGAAAGAGCGACTGCCGTGACACGGCGAGTGCCGCTGGCTCGTGGGCGGGGCGCCGCGGGCTCAGCACTGGTCGAGGTCAGCTGGCTGGCCCTGTTGCTACTTGTGCCGCTGGTCTACATCCTGCTCGGTGTCTTCGACGTTCAGCGCGCCTCCTACGGTGTCAGCGCGGCGACCCGGGCTGCGGGGCGGGCGTTCGCGCTCGCACCTGACGTCGCGACGGCCCGCGAGTGGGCGGTCCAGGCGGCCGCAGTTGCCCTGCGCGACCAGGGACTACGGCTCGATCCGGCCGCGCTGACAATCACCTGCCGGCCCACAGCCTCGGCCTGCCTGCAACCCGGCTCGTCCGCCCACGTCGCGCTCAGTGTGCAGGTGCCGTTGCCATTGCTGCCCGATGCGCTGGGCGGTGTCGCGTCGATCCGCGTGAGCAGCAGCCACCTCGCCCCGTACGGCAGCTTTCGGGAGGCTCGGTGAGACCGTGCACTAGGCGTCTTCGGCGCGGGCAGCACGGACAGGTGAGCATCCTCATCGTCGGCTTCGCAGCCCTAATCCTGCTCCTCGTCACCGTGGTCACTGATGCCTCCGCGGCCTTTCTCCGCCGGCAGGCCTTGGAGGGGCTCGCGGACGGCGCCGCGCTGGCTGCCGCGGACGGCGTCCACCGCACCTACGTCTACAACCGCGGCCTGGGCGCCGTCGCGCACATCGACCCTGCCCTCGCTCAGCAGTACGTCAGCGAATACCTCGCCCGTACTGGTTCCATGGATCGATTTCCGGGCCTACGGTGGAGCGTCGAAGCGGGCGGCGCGTCGGTGACCGTGAGGCTGTCGGCGCCGCTGGACCTCCCGATCACGCCACCGGGGTGGCTCAAGACGGTGACAATCGAAGGAATCTCGTCGGCGATGGCGGCCGTGAGCTAGATGCAGGTGGGACCTCCGGGTCGCGGCGGAGTGAGGAGGCACGCAATGAACGAGAAGCAGCGCAGCAGCGTCATCCCTTACCTGGTCTACGAGAACGCCGCGGAGGCGCTCGCCTGGCTCTGCGATGTGTTCGGGTTCGAGGAGGTGCTCCGTCACGAGGGGGCGGACGGGCGCGTCGACCATGCCGAGCTGCGGATCGGTGGCGGCGTGGTGTACCTCGGCGCTCCGGGCGGCGACTTCACGAGTCCGAAGAACGGCGGCTACCCCGGCTCGCTGGTGTGCGTCGAAGTCGATGACGTGGACGCGCACTACGCGCACGCGCGGGCCGCGGGCGCGGAGGTCACCGAAGAGCCGACGGACCAGGACTATGGCGAACGCCGCTACACGGTCGTCGACCCCGAGGGTCACCAGTGGTTCTTCTCCCAGCCACTGCGCGACGTGGCACCGACCGCGTGGGGAGCGCAAACGGCGAGATGAGTCAGAAACCCATCCCGCCGTGGTTGCGTTCTTCTGTGACTAGCCGAAAGAGACCCGCGCCCACGCATCCTGTGATGCCGAGTCCAACAGTCGCCACTGGTCACCGGACGCCATGTCGGTCGTGTACCAGTAGCACCACGCGTTGACGCCGCGGCGGCCTCGCAGCCAGATGTTGTCGGCGGCGAAGACTTCGATGCGCCGTCTCGCGTCGGCGGCGCTGACCGGTCCACCGTTCACCCCGACACCGCGCCCGTACTCCGTGAAGCCGTTGAACCGGCGACCGAGGCTCTCGACCTCCTTGATGAAGTTGAGGACACCCTTGTCCTGGGATGCCGGCTGGATCGGGTTCCACGACGAGTCGGCGCCGCCCCGCTGGTAGGTGTCCAGGTAGAACTGGTCGGCCTTGATGGGCAGGAAGTGGCCACCGATGCCGCGCGAAGAGTTGCGCCCGCCGTTGTACTGGTAGGAGCCGCCGATCATCACCACCGGGATGGCCGGGTTTGCCGCCTTGATCGCATCGTGCTGGGCGGAGAACTCCTTGACGAACTGAGCGCCGGCGGTGGCAGCACCTCCGGCGTAGTCGCCTGCTCCCTCGCACTCGTGGTGGTAGCAGACCTGCACGTCGGCGTCCGCAGGAATGGATCGGACGTACGAGGCGGTGTAGGACGAGGCTGACTTGTAGGACACGATGAGGCGCACCCCGTTCGGGATTCCACCTCGGTTGAACGTCGCCGGCAGGGCTCCGGGATAGAAGAGCCGGGTCGCCGCAATCGGTCCCAGCTCGCCGGTTGCCCGACTCCAGCTGACGTCCTTGACCCGGGCGCCGACGAAGATGCCGTCGCCGGTGCTGGCGAGACGGTGAGTGCCGAGACGCGTCGATGCGACTGCCCGGTTACCGAACCCGCCGAGCAGCGCCGTGCCGCCCAGTGCCGCCGTGCCCCCGAGGAAGTGGCGTCGTGAGACGCTCTTCGTGTTCATCATGGTTTGTCCCCTTAGATTTACCTTCTATCACTAAAAGTAGCAGAAGTATCACTGTCCGTATAGAGCAACGAGCACGGAGAGTTATTGATTTCGTACTCTCAGTACATGACCGTTGCCATCAGCCGCGCGTACAGTGAGACCCCATGGCGCCACCGGACTTCGAGACCGAGCTCAAGGCGCTGAGTGCGACCCTGCACACCGTCGAGCAGGTGCTCGATATCAACTCGATGCGACGCGAGATCGCGTCGCTCCAAGAGCAGGTGTCCGCGCCCGACCTGTGGGACGACCAGGTGAACGCCCAACGTGTCACTGGTCGCATGTCGTTGCTGCAAGGCGACATCGAGCGGGTCGGCGCGTTGCGGGCCCGGCTTGACGACGTAGCTGTGCTGGCCGACCTTGCGTCGGAGGAGAACGACGACGGCGTACGTGGCGAGGCCGAGGCGGAGTTGCGCCGGCTCGCGAAGGCGATCGAGGCGCTCGAAGTCCGCACGCTCCTCGCGGGGGAGTACGACGCCCGCGACGCGCTGGTCAGCATCCGCGCCGGCGCAGGGGGCGTCGATGCGGCCGACTTCGCCGAGATGCTCCTGCGCATGTACACGCGCTGGGCGGAGCAGCACGGCTACCCGGTCGAGGTCTACGACACCTCCTACGCCGAGGAGGCCGGGCTCAAGTCCGCCACGTTCGCCGTGAAGGCTCCGTACGCCTACGGAACGCTGTCGGTCGAGCAGGGTACGCACCGGCTCGTCCGCATCTCACCGTTCGACAACCAGGGCAGGCGGCAGACCTCCTTCGCCGGCGTCGAGGTCGTGCCCGTCATCGAGCAGACCGACAAGATCGAGGTGCCCGAGGATGAGCTGCGGGTGGACGTCTACCGCTCGTCGGGCCCGGGCGGCCAGAGCGTCAACACCACGGATTCGGCCGTGCGCCTGACGCACCTGCCGACCGGGCTGGTGGTCAGCTGCCAGAACGAGAAGTCGCAGCTGCAGAACAAGGCCAGCGCGATGGTGATCCTGAAGGCCAAGCTGTTGGCGCTGAAACGCGCCGAGGAGCGCGCGGAGATGGACGCGCTGCGCGGTGACGTCGCCGGCTCGTGGGGCGACCAGATGCGCTCCTACGTCCTGCACCCCTACCAGATGGTCAAGGACCTGCGCACCCTGCACGAAACAGGCAACACCACGGCGGTCTTCGACGGCGACATCGACGAGTTCCTGGCAGCCGGAATCCGCTGGCGCCGCGGCCACATGGCCGCGGCCAACTGAGTGGTTCACCTAAACTCGGGTCGGTGATCCGCTTCGAAGACGTCACCAAGACCTACCCCGGACAGAGCCGGTCGGCGCTGGAGAAGGTGACCGTCGAGGTGGCCAAGGGGGAGTTCGTCTTTCTCGTCGGTGCGTCCGGATCAGGCAAGTCCACGTTCTTGCGGCTGGTGTTACGCGAGATCCGCCCGAGCAGGGGCCGGGTCTATGTCGCGGGCCGGGAGATCGACCGGCTGGTCGGCTGGAAGGTGCCGGGACTGCGCCGGCAGATCGGCACGGTGTTCCAGGACTTCCGTTTGCTGCCCACCAAAACGGTCAGTGAGAACGTCGCCTTCGCGCTGCAGGTGATCGGCAAGCCTCGTAGCCACGTCAAGCGGGTGGTGCCAGAGACCCTCGAGCTGGTCGGCTTGGAAGGGAAGGGTGACCGGCTGCCCGACGAGCTCTCGGGCGGGGAGCAACAGCGGGTGGCGATCGCCCGCGCGTTCGTCAACCGGCCGATGATCCTGATCGCGGACGAGCCCACCGGCAACCTCGACCCGACCACCTCGGTTGGGATCATGAAGCTGCTCGACCGGATCAACCGCACCGGCACCACGGTGGTGATGGCCAGCCACGACGCCGGCATCGTCGACCAGATGCGCAAACGCGTCATCGAGCTCGACGGTGGCAGGGTCGTTCGCGACCAGGCCCGCGGCGTCTACGGCTATCAGAGCTGACGACTCCATGGCGTTGACCTACGTGTTCTCCGAGCTCGGCACCGGGCTGCGGCGCAACTTGTCGATGACGGTTGCGGTGATCGTCACCATCTGGGTGTCGCTGACCTTGGTTGCCCTGGGGTTGCTGCTGCACGCGCAGGTCACCAAGACCGAGCAGTTCTGGGGCAGCAAACTGCAGATCACGGTGTTCCTGTGCAACGACGCGACGTCGAGTGCGCCGACCTGCGTCGGCGGCTCGGTCACGCCCGAACAGCGCGAGACCATCGTGAACGCGATCGAGTCCAGCCCCGAGGTCGCGTCGTACCGCTTTCAGAGCAAAGCCGAGGCTTTCGCCAACTACAAGAAGGTGCAGCTCTCCGACGACCGCGACCAGCAGGCCTACTTCGACACCGTCCGCCAGCGCGACATGCGGGAGTCGTACTGGATCACGCTGCACGACCCCCAGGAGTACGAGGGGATCGAGCGCGCCCTCGTCTCCATGCCCGGTGTCGACCATGTCCAGGACCTGCGCAATGTGCTGGGACCTGTCTACAGCGTGCTCAACGGGCTCAAGTGGGCCGCAATCGGTGCGGCCGCTGTGCTGCTGATCTCGGCGGTGCTGCAGGTCTCCAACACGATCCGCCTCGCCGTCTTCTCACGGCGCCGAGAGATCGGCATCATGCGCCTGGTCGGCGCGTCCAGCCTGTACATCCAGCTGCCGTTCGTGCTGGAGGCAATTATTGCCGCGCTTGTCGGCGCGGCGCTCGCCTGCGGCTCCATCGCCCTGTTTACTGCGTTGATCATCAACGGGCTGCTCCGGGGAAACATCCAGATCACGGAGTGGATCAACTGGTCCGACACGCTGTTCGCGATGGGGGTGATCGTCGTGCTCGGGATCCTGCTCGCCGCGATTCCGACGTTGGTCATGTCACGTCGATATCTCAAGGTTTGACGTCTTCCTCCGGTACTCTGGTCACAATGAGTAATCACGCATGAGCCGTCGCCTCCTGGTCACCGTCGCCGCATCGGCGAGTCTGCTGGTCTCCGCGGTGACGCCGGCGCAGGCCGGCAACGACGACGACCTGACCTCGCGGCGAGAGGCAGTGGTCGAACGGATCGATCAGGTGAGCGGCCACCTCGACGACGTGAGCCAAGAGCTCGTTGAAGCATCCCGAACTCTGCACACGACGCAGCGCCAGCTGGCCGACGCGCGGGGGGAGTTGAGCGTTGCGCGTGCGGAAGTGGCCACCGCTCAGCTAGCCGATGAGCAGATGCGCCGGGCCCTGGCGAGGGCGGAGCAGCGGCTCACCGCTGCGAGGGAGGCCTTGGCGCGGGGCCACAAGCGAGTGGCGCGTCAACGCAGCGCCGTTGCCGAGCTTGCCGTGGCCCAGTTTCAGGGCGAGACCTCGGAGCTGCTCAACCTGAGCGCCGCGCTGAACGCGGAGTCCCCGCGCGAACTCACCAGCCAGATGGCCGCCATGGGCGACGTTCTCGACCACAGCTCGGCCACCCTCGACGGTCTGCAGGCGACTCAGGTGCTGTTGGCCGTTCAGGAGCGTCAAGTGCGATCAGCCCAGCAGGTGGTCGCCCAACGGCGCGCGGTCGCGGCCGCCAATCTCGGGCGCACGCAGGTGGCGCGCGACCGGGCGCTTCGGGCCGCGGAGGCGGTCGCCGGTCTCGTGGACAAGCAGCGTGCTGCCCGGGCTGCTGCCCATGTGGCGGTCATCGCCGAACGTCAGCGGCTCGCGCAGCTGCGCCAGGAGCGTGAACGGGTGACCGATCTCCTGGCTGCCCAGGCGCGCCGCCAGGCGCGCCTTCGCCAGGTCAGCCTTGGCTCGTTCGACGGAAGGTCCAGCGGCTTCTTGAGCTATCCCGTCGCCGGGTCTGTGACGTCGCCGTACGGCATGCGCATGCATCCCATCCTGCACGTCTACAAGCTGCACGATGGCACCGACTTCGGTGCAGCGTGCGGGACGCCCATCCGCGCTGCGGCCCCTGGCAAGGTCATCGAGCGCTACTACAACTCCGGATACGGCAACCGGCTGATCGTGGCAGACGGATTCGTCCGCGGTGTGAGCCTCGCGACTGCGTACAACCACTTGTCGAGTTTCGCCGTCGTCCCCGGCCAACATGTGCGGCGCGGGCAGGTCGTCGGCTTCGTCGGCACGACCGGATACTCGACCGGCTGCCACCTGCACTTCATGGTCTACGAGAACGGTGTGACCGTTGACCCCATGAAGTGGTTCTAACCTGGAGAGATGGTCAAGCCGCAGGGGCGCAAAGTTGTCGCGCAGAACCGGAAGGCCCGGCATGACTATCACATCGATGACACCTATGAGGCGGGACTGGTCCTCACCGGCACCGAGGTGAAGTCGCTGCGCGCCGGGCGGGCGTCGCTGGTCGACGGGTTCGCCGACCTGACCGACGGGGAGCTGTGGTTGCGCAACGTGCACATTCCCGAGTACACGCCGGCCACGTGGACAAACCACGAGCCGCGGCGCCCCCGCAAGCTGCTGCTGCACCGTCAGGAGATCGACCGGCTGTCCACGCGGGTGCAGGAGCGCGGGCTGACGCTCGTCCCGCTCGGGCTGTACTTCAAGGACGGTCGGGTCAAAGTAGAGATCGGGGTCGGGCGCGGCAAGAAGGCCTACGACAAGAGGCAGTCGCTCGCCAAGCGGGACGCCGACCGCGAGGTGGCCCGCGCCGTCGGTCGCCGGGCGAAGGGCTACTGAAAGCGCGCGGCCGGCTCGCTGAGCGCTAACCTGCTGCCACAGCTGGCGGACGGCCGAGGCCGAGGTGTTGCCAGACCTGTCGCGA
>DATHBP010000200.1:0-4716 GCA_035296085.1 Nocardioidaceae bacterium
ATCGCCCGGGCCAAGCAGGACCTGCTCAACCGCGGTGCGGCATACCCCGTGCTCCCGCTGCTCGTGCACGGCGACGCCGCCTTCGCCGGTCAGGGCGTCGTCGCGGAGACACTGAACCTGTCGCAGCTGCGCGGCTACCGCACCGGCGGCACGGTCCACCTCGTGGTGAACAACCAGGTCGGCTTCACCACGTCGCCGGCGTCGTCGCGCTCGTCCCTGTACTGCACCGACGTCGCCCGGATGGTGCAGGCCCCGATCTTCCACGTCAACGGTGACGACCCCGAGGCGTGCATCCGTGTTGCGCAACTGGCCTTCGAATACCGCCAGGCGTGGAACAAGGACGTCGTCATCGACCTCGTCTGCTACCGGCGCCGGGGGCACAACGAGGGCGACGACCCCTCGTACACACAGCCCCTCATGTACGACCTCATCGAGCAGAAGCGGTCCGTACGCAAGCTCTACACCGAGGCGCTGATCGGACGTGGCGACATCAGCGTCGAGGAGGCCGAGCAGGCGTTGCAGGACTTCCAGCAGCAGCTGGAACGCGTCTTTGCCGAGGTACGCGACGCCAAGGACGCTGCGGAGGACAACCCGGCCGGCCCGGTCTATCCGGAGAAACCGGCTCCCGAAGGCGACGCCGACACGTCCGTGCCGTTCGAGGTGCTCAAGGCGATCGCCGACGCCCACACCGCGGTGCCGGACGGGTTCACCCCGCACCCCAAGGTGCTCCCCCAGCTGCAGCGCCGGGCCGCCGCCATCACCAGCGGCCCGATCGACTGGGCCACGGGTGAGATGCTCGCGTTCGGCTCCCTGCTGATGGAGGGGCGCCCCGTGCGGCTGTCCGGGCAGGACTCTCGGCGCGGCACGTTCGTCCAGCGCTTCGCCACGGTGATCGACCGCAACAACGGCACGGAGTGGACGCCCTTGCAGCGGCTCGGCGAGGAGCAGGGCAGCTTCTTCGTCTACGACTCCCTGCTCTCCGAGTACGCCGCCATGGGGTTCGAGTACGGCTACTCGGTCGCCCGGCCGGAGGCGCTGGTGCTCTGGGAGGCCCAGTTCGGCGACTTCGTCAACGGCGCGCAGACGGTCATCGACGAGTTCATCTCATCCGGCTCGGCGAAGTGGGGCCAGTGCTCAGGCGTCGTACTGCTGCTGCCTCACGGCTATGAGGGCCAAGGACCGGACCACTCCTCAGCCCGCATCGAGCGCTTCATGACGCTCGCAGCGGGTGAGTCGTTCACAGTTGCCCAGCCCTCTACTCCGGCCAGTCACTTCCACCTGCTGCGCCAACAGGCCCTGGGCGCAGCCCACCTGCCGTTGATCGTCTTCACCCCGAAGTCGATGCTGCGCAGCAAGGCCGCAGTCTCCGTGCCCGACGATTTCACCGCGGGCGCGTTCCGTCCGGTGCTGGGCGACGAGGACGCTGACCCTGCTCGCGTCGAACGGGTCTTGCTGTGCTCCGGCAAGGTCGCCTGGGACCTCGTCGCGGAGCGCAAGCGCCTCGCGGACGACGGGTCCCGGACGGCGATTGTGCGCCTCGAGCAGCTCTATCCCCGCCCCGTACACGAGCTGAAGGCAGAGCTCGCGAAGTACGCCAACCTGCGTGAGATCCGCTGGGTGCAGGACGAGCCGGCCAACATGGGCGCCTGGCCGCACATGGCACTCAACCTGACCCCCGAGCTCGACGGGCTGCCGTTCTCGGTGGTGTCCCGACCGGAGTCGGCAGCCCCCTCCGTCGGCCAGCACAAGGTGCACATCGAGCAACAGCAGGCGCTGCTCGCCCAGGCGTTCAGCTGATCCGTGTACTTCACCGACCGGGGGATCGAGGAGCTGGCGGAGCGGCGTGGCGAGGAGCAGGTGTCGCTGTCATGGCTCGCCGAGCAGCTGCGCGACTTCACCGACCTGCACCCCCAGTTCGAGAGCGCGACCGACCAGTTCGCCACCTGGTTGGCGCGCTTGGACGACGACGACGACTGAGCGCGCTTGCTGGACCGCCGACGTGCGCGCCGTCGTACGTGACCCGGGTGCACCGCCGCCTCGGCCCCACGGACCGCGACCGAAGATGAGACCTGAGGGTTGCCGGGACGACCGCCAGTACTCATCGTTGAGACGAGTCGCGGATCGACCGGAATCGCCTTGTGGGTAACGGTTTCTGGGCGGCCTGACTGTCGGTGGGTTGGTCTAGCGTGCTTGGTGTGAGTGTGTCAGTGGAGCAGTTCTCCCACCCGGCGGCCCGAGCTGTTGGGGGCGTCCGGCAGCAGCTGTCCGATGTGGCAGATGTGCCGTTGTGGTCGCTGCGCGACGCCGAGGTCGAGGCACTGCTCACCGAGGCGCACCGCGCGGCTGCGCAGCTGAGCGAGCTGGTGCTGCGCGTCACCGCTGAGGCCGGTCGCCGCGACCTGGCCGACAAGGCAGGTGCACCGAACCCCCGTGCCTGGCTGCGCCACCATCTGCGACTCAGCCCATCGGTCGCCAGGCGTCAGCAGCTGCTGTCCGCCCGTCTCGACACCGGCTGCGCGGCCACCCGCGACGCCATGGCGGCTGGCCGTATTGACACTGAGCAGGCGGAGGTCATAACCCGGGTTGTCGCCGACCTCCCGGCCGAGCTCGATCCGGAGCTGGTGGAGTCCGCTGAAGCCCGGCTGCTGGCCGAAGCCGCGCAGTACGACGCCATGCTGTTAGCCCGCTTCGGTGAGCGCATCCTCGAAGTGGTCGACCCGGACGGTGTCGAGCAGCGGCTCGGTGACCAGCTGAGGCGGGAGGAGCTCGCCTGGCGGCGTCGCGACTTCTCCATCGGCTACGCCTTGGACGGCATGGTCATGCTCCGCGGTCGGCTGCCCGCCGAGAGTGCCGACCTGCTGCGAGCGGCTCTCGACCCGCTGAGCCGTCCTCGCGCGGCCGACGCGACCGGCCCCGACCACCGCCACCCGGGGCAGCGCCGCGCAGATGCGCTGGTCGAGCTGGCATCACGCCAGCTCAAGTCCGGTTCGCTGCCCGAGAACGGTGGCGAGAAGCCGCACCTGGTGGTCACGCTCGACTACGCCAGTTTGCGCGACGCACTCGGCGCCGCACATCTTGACTCTGGCCAACCGCTCTCACCTAGTACGGTCCGCCGCCTCGCCTGTGACGCGACGATCATTCCCGCCGTACTGGGCTCAGCTGGAGAGCCGCTCGACGTCGGTCGTAACGTTCGGCTGATCGGCGGCGGGTTGCGGCGGGCACTCGTGCTCCGCGACCGCGGGTGTGCCTTCCCCGGTTGCGACCGACCGCCGGCGTGGTGCGACGGCCACCACATCCGGCACTGGGCCGACGGCGGGCCGACCAGCCTGGACAACTCGGTGCTGCTCTGCGGGCATCATCATCGGCTCGTTCACCGCGGCAGCTGGCTCGTCACCCTGGGCCGCGACCGTCTTCCCCAGTTCACGCCACCGCCCTGGGTCGACCCCGACCGAAGACCGCTCCGCAACACGATGCACCCTCGCACCTGAGCGCGAGACCGTTACGGGCTCTTCGCAAGGCGCCGCCGCTGCGGGGCGCATCGTCCGGTGACCGTTCTACCGTAGGTCCATGAGCACCGAGACGAGCACCGAAGCGACCTTCAAGGTCAACCCGCTGACTGCGGAGACCTGGCCGGCGTTCGATGCCCTCGTGCAGCGACACAACGGGATCTTCGGCGGCTGCTGGTGCATCTGGTTCCATCCCGACGGCCCCGAGCGCGGGCAGGGTGCCGAGGCCAACCGGGAGCTGAAGAAGCGGTACGTCGAGGCTGGCGCAGCCCACGCGGCGCTGGTGATGGACGGCGAAGTGGCCATCGCGTGGGCGGAGTACGGCACGCCGACCGAGCTGCCGACCATCCACCATCGCAAGCAGTACGACGCCGAGAAGGAACGCGACCCCGACTACCGGATCACCTGTGTCTTCGTTGACCGGAGATATCGGCGCCGCGGCATCACCGAGATCGCGATCCAGGGCGCACTCGACCTCATCGCGCAAGCCGGCGGTGGCGTGGTCGAGGCCTACCCGCACGACCTGACGCACCAGACGAAGACGATGTCAGCGTCGTTCCTCTACAACGGCACGCGCCGGCTCTACGAACGACTCGGCTTCACGTACGTCCGGCCCAAGGGGTTGAAGAACTGCGTGATGTCGATCGAGGTGCCTGCGCAACCGTGACACGGTTGCCCTTCGGGCGAGCGAATGAGCGAGCCCGCATCGGTACCACAGATTGGGTCCCGGAAACATGGACATGCTGTGCGTCGCCCAGCCCCCTGCGCACAAGGGCTGAACTGCCAAGCGTGGCACGATGGGGCGGCGCGGTCGACACATCGGACCAGCTGCTCAGTCGACGCTGCCTGGCATGTCCCGATGACGATGCGGACATCTAGGCTGTAGCCACGTTGCGGCCGCTGCCCGGGCAGTTGTTGCGGCCAGGCCTCGTCGTTGACGATCCAGCGGCGGGGCCGTCCTATGCCAGCACGTCAGTCCTCAGCGGCTCTTCGGGCGTTCGCCTGGCTCACCAGCTCCGCGGCGACATCGGCCAGTTTGATGTTGCTGGTCTGGGAGACGCGCGCGAGGAACTGGAAGGCGCGGTCCTCGTTGAGCTCGTAGCGCTCCTGGACGATGCCGATCGCCTGGCCGATCATCTTGCGAGTGCTGAGCGCCTTGTTGAGCTGCTCCGCTTGCCGGGTCTTCCCGAACGCCATCCCCGCATACGTG
>DATHBP010000201.1:0-2445 GCA_035296085.1 Nocardioidaceae bacterium
GAGCCGGTTGGCTGGCCGCCCGAGCCGTAGCCGGCGTAGGGCGCCGGTTGGTCCGGGTACGGCTGCTGGCCTTGGTGGTCCGGGTACGGCTGCTGGCCGGGGTACGAGGACGGCTGCTGGCCGGGGTACGAGGACGGCTGCTGGCCTTGGGGGTCCGGGTACGGCTGCTGGTCCGGGTCCGGGTACGGCTGCTGGCCGGGGTACGAGGACGGCTGCTGGCCTGTCTCGGGCGACCAGCCCTGTTCGGAGCCCGGCGGCCGGTCAGTGCTCACGGTTGCTCCATTCTGCGAACCCTAGCCGCGACCGAGGCACGCCGAATGGGGCCGACCCGACGCCTATTGGGCGCGCTTCGTCCCCAGCAGACGCCAACACGAGGCAAATGGGAGTCCGCTGCGGCCGTCCGCGTCGCCGATCGACCATCAGGCGGCGGCCGGGTCGGCGGTACGGACGTCGAGCCGGTCGCGTCCCTCGGTGACGTCGACGACCACCGTCGAGCCGTCGCGCACATGCCCGGCGAGCAGCCCGCGGGCCAGCTCGTCGCCGATGGCACTCTGCACGAGCCGGCGCAGCGGCCGCGCGCCGTACACGGGGTCGAACCCGGTGAGCGCCAGCCACTCCTTCGCGGGCTCCGTCACCTGCAGCGTGATGCGCCGCTCTGCGAGCCGGCGGGCGAGCCGCTCGACCTGCAGGTCGACGATGCGGGTGAGCTCGGCGGTGCCGAGTGGGTCGAAGAGCACGATGTCGTCGAGCCGGTTCAGGAACTCCGGCTTGAACGACGAGCGCACCACGCTCATCACGGCTTCGCGCTTCTTCTCCTCGTCGAGCGTCGGGTCGGCGAGGAAGTGCGAGCCCAGGTTGGAGGTCAGCACGAGGATCACGTTGCGGAAGTCGACGGTGCGGCCTTGGCCGTCGGTGAGCCGGCCGTCGTCGAGCACCTGGAGCAAGACGTCGAACACCTCCGGGTGTGCCTTCTCCACCTCGTCGAACAGCACGACGCTGTACGGCCGGCGCCGCACCGCCTCGGTGAGCTGGCCGCCCTCGTCGTAGCCGACGTAACCGGGGGGTGCGCCGACGAGGCGGGCCACTGCGTGCTTCTCGGAGTACTCGCTCATGTCGATGCGAACGATCGCCCGCTCGTCGTCGAACAGAAACTCCGCCAGCGCCTTGGCCAGCTCGGTTTTGCCGACCCCGGTCGGTCCGAGGAACAGGAACGACCCGGTTGGCCGGTCGGGGTCCGAGATGCCCGCCCGGGCGCGGCGTACGGCGTCGGAGACCGCGACCACCGCGGTCCGCTGGCCGATGAGCCGGCGACCCAGCTCCTCCTCCATGCGCAGCAGCTTGCCGGTCTCACCCTCCAGGAGCCGCCCGGTGGGGATCCCGGTCCAGGCGGCGACGACCTCGGCGACCTCGTCGGGGCCAACTTCCTCGCGCACCATGGACTCGCCGGACTCCGCCGCGGCGGAGACCTCGGCGAGCTCACGCTCCAGCGCCGGGATCTGGCCGTAGAGGATCTCACTGGCCTTCGCGAGCTCGCCATCGCGCTGCGCGCGCTCCGCCTGTCCGCGCAGGTGCTCGATCTGCTCCTTGAGCTCACCGAGCCGGTTGAGCCCCTGCTTCTCGGTGGCCCAGCGGGTCTCCAGCCCGCGCAGCTGCTCCGCCTTGTCGGCGAGTTCGGCGCGCAGCCGCTCCAGCCGGTCGAGCGATGCGGGGTCCTCCTCGCGCTCGAGGGCGAGCTCCTCCATCTTCATCCGGTCCACCGCCCGTCGCAGCTCGTCGATCTCCACGGGTGAGGAGTCGATCTCCATGCGCAGCCGGCTGGACGCCTCGTCGATCAGGTCGATGGCCTTGTCCGGCAGCTGGCGACCGGGGATGTAACGGTGCGAAAGCGTCGCGGCCGCGACAAGAGCCGCATCGCTGATCGCCACCTTGTGGTGCGCTTCGTAGCGCTCGGCGAGCCCGCGCAGGATCGCGATGGTGTCTTCGACGCTCGGCTCACCCACGTAGACCTGCTGGAAGCGGCGCTCCAGGGCGGCGTCCTTCTCGATGCGCTCGCGGTATTCGTCCAGCGTCGTCGCGCCGATCATCCGCAGTTCGCCACGGGCGAGCATCGGCTTGAGCATGTTGCCGGCATCCATCGCGCCTTCACCGCTCGCGCCGGCACCCACGACTGTGTGCAGCTCGTCGATGAACGTGATGACTTGCCCGTCGGAGCCCTTGATCTCCTCGAGCACAGCTTTGAGTCGCTCCTCGAACTCACCGCGGTACTTCGCACCGGCCACCATGGCGCCCAGGTCGAGGGAGACCAGGCGACGGTCGCGCAAAGACTCAGGGACATCGCCGGCGACGATGCGCTGGGCGAGCCCCTCGACGACCGCGGTCTTGCCGACGCCTGGCTCGCCGATGAGTACTGGGTTGTTCTTCGTACGCCGCGACAGCACCTGGACC
>DATHBP010000202.1:0-4732 GCA_035296085.1 Nocardioidaceae bacterium
GGGTCCAGGTCGGCCTGCAGCGCCTCGTCGGCGAGCGACTCGAGATCGGTGCTCTGGTCCAGGATGCGGCGGCCGAGTTCGCCGTCCCACCTGGCGTAGCGGCGGTCGCGGGCATGGTCCAGCACGCCGTCGTCGATGAGCGCCTGGGCTGCGAGCAACGCCTGGGCAAGAGTGTCGATGCCGCCGATGTGCCCGTGGAAGAGGTCGACTCGGTCCAGGCTCTGGCGTCGCAGCTTGGTGTCGAAGTTGAACCCGCCGGTGGTGAACCCCCCGGCGGACAAGATCTCGAAGAGCACCAGCACGAGCTCGTCGACTGAGTTGGGGAACTGGTCGGTGTCCCACCCGTTCTGGGCGTCACCACGGTTGGCGTCGATGCTGCCGAAGATGCCGTGGTCGACGGAGTACGCAACCTCGTGATGGAAGGAGTGCCCTGCCAGCGTCGCGTGGTTGCCCTCGATGTTGACCTTGAGCTCGCCGGAGAGCCCGTAGCGCTCGAGGAAGCCGTGCACGGTCGCGCAGTCGTAGTCGTATTGGTGCTTGGTGGGCTCCTGCGGCTTGGGCTCGATGAGCAGCGTGCCAGGAAAGCCGATCTTGTGCTTGTGCTCGACGACCAGGTGCAGGAAGCGCGCGAGTTGGTCTGTCTCTCGGCGCATCCGGGTGTTGAGCAGCGTCTCGTATCCCTCGCGACCGCCCCAGAGGACGTAGTTCTCGCCGCCAAGCCGGTGCGTGGCCTCCAGCGCGTCGCGCACCTGCGCTGCGGCGTACGCGAAGACCTCCGGGTCAGGGTTCGTTGCGGCACCGGCGGCGTAGCGCGGGTGTGAGAACAGGTTCGCTGTGCCCCACAGCAGCCGGATCCCGGTATCCGCCATCTTCTCGCCGGCCCGGTCCACCAACCGGTCGATGTTCGCCTTGGACGCCTTGAGGGTCTCGCCCGGTGGCGCCATGTCGACGTCGTGGAAGCAGTAGAACGGGGTGCCGAGCTTGGTGAAGAACTCGAACGCCGCGTCCTGCTTGGCGAACGCAGCCTGCATCGGGTCGGCGGCCACGTCGAGCCACGGCCGGTCGAACGTCCCAGCACCGAAGACGTCGCTCCCCGGCCAGTTGAAGCTGTGCCAGTAGCAGACGGCTATGCGCAGGTGGTCCTCCATGCGCTTGCCGGCGACGAGCCGGTCCGGGTCGTAGACGCGGTAGGCCAGCTGGCCCTTCTCCGTCTGTCCCGCCGGGCGGACGGGGTCCGGCACGTCGGGAAAGAAGCTGCTCATGCGCACTCCTCGCTCAGGTTGTGCTGCTGGCGGCGCCTGCTTCGGCTGCGGTGCTCTTCAGCTGCGGAAGGGCTCGCGGCCAACGCCCTGGACCGGGATGCCCTGCGCACTGAGGACCTCGTGCTGGAGCGCGTACATGGCCGCCGCGGCGCGGTCGATATGGCGAGCGAAGTCCATGGATCCGGCCAGAATCGGCAGCAGCAGCTCCTTGTCCTGGATGCGCGCCGCCGGGTATTCGTGCTCGACGATCAGCGGCATCGTCGCCACGTCGACGTCGAGGAGCTCGCGGACCGCCAGCTGATGGTCGAGCCAGTCCACGGTGCGGTTCTGCAGGTAGGCGAGCGGGTCGTGACGGGCAGTGCCCGGCAGCTCGTGCTCGCATAGCACCGTCTGCTTCTTCCAGGCGTTGGCGAGATCGGCAGGGTTTGCGGAGATGTGGTCGCCATCCCAGTCGCCGCGCTGCACGGTCTGACCTCCGTAGCCCCACGCCGAGACACCCCTTGCGTCGATGACCTGGCCCTTGACGTGCAGGCCGGCAACGAGGAAGGCGTACCCCTCGTCGGCGAGGTACTGGAACATCGACCGGGTGTCCTGCCCCATCAGGATGGAGTGCGAGGGGTCGTAGTGGATGCGGAACTGGTCACCGACGCCGTGGCGCTCGCAGATGCGGTGCAGCGCGATCCACGTCGCCGGTGTGTAGGCGATGTTGTTGTGGAAGTTGTCGCCCGGCGTCCACCCCGGCATGGGGCACTGTTCGACACGGTAGGAGAGCCCGCGGTCCTTGGCCTCCTGGAGGAGCGGGACGAAGCTCTGCTCGAAGTCGAGCAGGTTCTGGTCCATCGACAGGGCCTGGTTGCGGCCGACGAAGCCCGTCACGGCGGAGACCCCGAGCAGCACCGCGGCGTCCATGACCCGCAGCATGAAGTCATGCTTCTTGCGGCGGATCGCCGGGTCTGAGTGCAGCATGTCGTCGAAGTAGGCGACGTCGGCGATCTGCACACCGGTGTCGTCGATCGCAGACTGGATCCGCTTCGCACGCTGCTCGTCGAAGGGCTCGCGCAGGTCCAACGTGTTCGCGACCGGGTCGAGCATCGCCTCGGCGGGAACATCAGCGAGCGAAGGATGCAGCGCCGCGGACAGCTCGATGCAGTCGGCGTTCAGCTCCTTCGCGAACGCAAGCCACTCCTCGACGGCAAGATCCGGGTCCGGGTCACGCTGCTCACGCGGTGTCAGCTCTTGCAGTGCGGCGGTGAGCACACCCACCGGCATGTAGGTCGGTTCGTAGGGCGTGGTGCTGGTCACGATGTCGCCTCCTGGAGTGTCAGACGTCTGCGACGGCGACCGGCGCACGGTTTCGTGCCGAGTCGATCGCCGCATGGAGTACGCGTTGGGTCTTCAGTGCGTCGGCGAAGTCGGGCAGCGCGAACGCCGGTTTGCCCCCGCCGATGGCCTTGAGGATGTCGCTCGCCTGGTTGATGAAGCTGTGCTCGTAGCCGAGCCCGTGGCTGTCCGGCCACCATGCCTCGACATAGGGGTGACCGCTGCCGGCCCGGGTGACGTCGACCGTGGTCCAGCCCTGCACCGCAGGGTCGTCGTCGAGGCTGTAGACGTGGAGCTCGTTCATCCGCTCGAAGTCGAAGCGCAAGGCTCCACGTTCGCCGTGCAGCTCGAAGCGGTTGGCGTTGTGGTAGCCCGTCGCCAGCCTGGTCGCCTCGAAGCTGGCGAGGCCACCTCCGCTCAGCCGGGCGAGGAACAAGACCGCGTCGTCCACGGTGCTCCGTCCCTTGGCGCCTGCGGTGGCCGCGCCGGCACCCGCGATCTCGCCGCCCGCGGAACCTTCCAGCAGGGCCCGTTCCTCGATGAACGTGTGCTCGATGGCCCCCTCGACTGTGTCGATCTCCTCGCCGGTGACGAAGCGAACCATGTCGATGATGTGAGCATTGAGGTCGCCGTGGGCGCCAGAGCCGGCGACGTCCCCCTGGAAACGCCACAGCAGCGGAGTGTCCGGCCCACCCCAGCTCTGCAGATAGGCGGCACGGGCGTGGTAGACGCGGCCGATCGCTCCGGAGGCCACCAGCCGATGGGCCAGGGCGACCGCGGGCACGCGCCGGTAGTTGAACCACACGAATGTCTGGCCGGTCGAGCTGGCCGCGGCTGCTGCCATGCGTTCGGCGTCGGCAAGCGTTGCGGCAAGCGGCTTCTCGCACGCGACATGCTTGCCCGCCTCCAACGCTGCGATCGCCTGGTCGGCATGCACGTCGTTGGGGGTGGCGATGTCGACCAACCCGATGTCGTCGGAGCCGACGACGGCGCGCCAGTCGGTCGACGAGTGCTCCCAGCCCCATCGGCCGGCGAAGGACTCGACCTCGTCGGCGTTGCGCGCCACGACCGTGTGCATGGAGGGCAGCGGGTCGACATCGAAGAACTTGGCAACCTTCAGCCAGGCGTTGGAGTGTGCGCGGCCCATGAACTTCGATCCCAGAAGAGCCACGTTGAGCGAGTCGGTCACGGCATCCTGCCTTTCGAGGTGGAGCCGGAGGTGAGGTGGTCGGTGTCGGCTTCGGCGTCCGCACCGACCCCCAGATACCGGTGCTGAAGGTCAGGTCGGGCGAGCAGCTCAGCGGCGGTGGACTCGGCCTGGATGCGGCCCGACACCATGAACAGCTGGCGCTCGGCCATCGCTGTCGCAGCGCGCAGCTTCTGCTCCACGACGAGGACGGCGGTGCCTTCGGCGACCAGGCGATGCACGGCCTCGACGAGGACATCGACGATGGTCGGTGCGAGCCCCTCGGAGGGTTCGTCCATCAGCACCAGCGAGCCGTTGAGAAGCAACGCGCGGCCAACTGACAACATCTGCTGCTCGCCGCCGGACAGGTCGGCGCCGCCGCTGGAGCGCCGTTCGGCAAGTCGGGGGAAGAGCTCGTAGACGGCTTGGGGCGTCCAGCGCTTGCCCCGAGTGCCCTTGGCCAGCATGGCCAGGTGCTCGTCCACCGTCAGCGACGCGAACAACCGCCGCCCCTGCGGGACGTAGGAGATGCCGCTGCGGGCGATCTGCTCGGGCGACTTGCCGTCGATGCGCTGACCGGCGAGCAAAACCTCGCCGGCGGACGGACGCACGAGGCCCATCAACGTGTCGCACAGCGTCGTCTTGCCCATGCCGTTGCGCCCGAGGATGCCGACCGCCTCGACGCCCATGCGAAACGACACGTCGTCGAGCACTTGAGACTCGCCGTAGCCAGACGAGAGACCGCGTACCTCCAGCAGCGGGTCGGTCATGTCAGTGCCTCGCTGCCGAGGTAGATCTCCTGGACCACTGGATCGGCTTGCACCGCCGCGGGTGTGCCGGAGGTGACCATCTTGCCGTCGGACATGACGACGATGCGGCGGGCCACCGCGAAGGCGACATCCATGTCGTGCTCGATCAGCAGCAGGGTGGAGTCGGCGGCAAGCCGGTCAAGCAGGCTGATGAG
>DATHBP010000203.1:0-4293 GCA_035296085.1 Nocardioidaceae bacterium
GCCCAGCAGGGGTTCGCGCCGTGGACGGTGCGCGAGACCTGGATCGCCGCGCATCCGACCAGCAACCACGCCGTCGACATCACTGCCACCTTCGACCGCAAGGTGCGGGCGATCCTCGCGCACCGCAGTCAGCACCCCGACCCCGAGCAGATTGACGGCCGGATGCGCGGCTTCTCCGCCGCGGCAGCCGGGGCCTACGGCCTGCCGGCCGGAGCGCTGGCCGAGGTGTACTTCGTCGTCCCGACGGGCTGAGGTCCGCCCCGCCGAGTGGCGCGAACTGGCTGGTCCCCCCGCCGAGTGGCGCGAAGTGGCTGGAATCCGCACCGCGAACCAGCCAGTTCGCGCCACTCGGGAAGGGTGGGCAGATGGCTGACCGCGTTCTGGCGCAGTCCGATGCGTTCAGCGCGCAGGACTGGCCAGCAGGTCTTGGTACTCCGGATGCCGGGCGATGTACGCCGCCACGAACCCGCATCGGGGTGCGACGTTGCGACCGGACACGCGTACAGCGTCGAGCGCATCGCGTACGAGCAGACTGCCGAAGCCCTGGCCGCCGTACTGCGTGAAGACCTCGGCGTGGGTCATCACGACGGTCGCGTCGTCGAGGCGGTAGTCGAGGTAGCCCACCAGCTGGCCTTCGTGCTCGAGCTCGAAGCGCTGCCGCTCGACGACGTCGGTAACAGGCACCTCGCCAGTGTCGCAGGCAGGCGCTGGAGGTGCCGGCGAGCCGATGTGGCAGTGTCAGCGGCATGAGCCAGCTACCCCCACCGCCCGAGCCCACTCCGCCGCTGCCCGAGCAAGCCCCGACGCCGCGGCCGTTCCGCCGGAGTCGCGACGACAAGAAGCTCGCCGGCCTCTGTGGCGGGTTCGCGCAGTACTACGGGTGGGACCCCACGCTCGTCCGGTTGCTCACCGTGGTCGTTGCCTTCGTCACCAGCGGTGCTCTGGCGCTGGCTTACCTCGTCGGCTGGATTATCGTGCCGGAAGGCCCTACGACACAGGCCTGACCGGCCGCTTATTCGGTCGCCGCGGGGCGCACGGGTCCGTACCGTAGGGGAGTTATGCGTTCTCTCCCCCTCGCCGACCCCGGCATCGCCGACTCCCGCTCACCCGGACGTTATCTCTTCTGGGTGGCTCGCGGGCAGAAGTTGACGATCCTCGGCGGAGTCGGGTTCGGGATCATCTGGTTCGTCGCGCAGGCGCTCATGCCTGCCATCATCGGGCAGGCCATCGACGACGGGGTCGCCGCAAGCGACACCGGTGCGCTGCTGTTCTGGGCCGGTGCGCTGCTCACCGCCGGCATCGTCCAGGCGGCCGCCGGGGTGGCGCGGCACCGCTGGGCGGTCGCCAACTGGCTGACAGCAGCCTTTCGCACGATCCAGCTCGTCGCCCGCCACAGCGTGTACGTCGGGGCGACGCTGCCGAAGCGGGTAGCCACCGGTGAAGTGGTCGCGATCGGTGCAAGCGACCTCGCGCACATCGGTAACTCGATCGAGGTGTCCGGACGCGGCGCGGGCGCGGTCGTGTCCTTTCTCGTGGTGGCGATGCTGCTGCTCAACACGTCGGTGACGCTCGGCCTCGTCGTCTTGATCGGCGTGCCGCTGCTGCTGCTCGCGATCGGCCCGCTGCTCAAGCCGCTGCAGACCCGCAACCTCGCCCAGCGGGAGATGATGGGCGAGCTCACGACGCTGGCCAGCGACATTGTCGGCGGCCTGCGAGTCCTGCGTGGCATCGGCGGCGAGGAGGTCTTCCACAACCGCTACGTCACCGAGTCGCAGAAGGTGCGCCGGGCGGGCGTCAAGGTCGGCCGCTTGCAGTCGCTGCTCGACGCCCTGCAGATCCTGCTGCCCGGCATCTTCGTCGTCGTCGTGGTCTGGCTCGGGGCGCGCTTCGCGGTGCAGGGGACGGTGAGCCCAGGCGAGCTGGTGGCGTTCTACGGCTACGCGGCGTTCTTGATGATGCCGCTGCGTACGGCGACCGAGGTGGCCAACAAGCTGATCCGCGGCCTGGTCGCCGCCCGCCGCGTCTGCAGCATCTTGGTGCTCGAGCCGGAGATCACCAGCCCCGAGCAGCCCGCGCCGATGCCGCAGCGCGGTGAGCTCGTCGACCGGCAGTCCGGACTGGTCGTGCCGCCCGGACAGCTGACCGCGGTGGTCAGCGAGGTCACCGAGGAGACCGCCGCGCTCGCCGACCGGCTCGGCCGGTATGCAGACGCCGACGTCTCCTTCGCCGGGGTGCCGCTCCGCGAGCTGGACAAGGACGCGCTGCGGCGCAAGATCGTGGTCAGCGACGCAAGCAGCACGCTGTTTTCCGGACGGCTGCACCACGAGCTGGACATCACCGACGCCTTCACCGGTGACACCGACGAGGGGGCACTGTTCTCCGCGTTGCACACGGCCTCGGCCGAGGACGTCATCGAGGCACTTCCCGACGGCCTGGAGTCGACGGTGGAGGAACGCGGCAGGTCCTTCTCGGGCGGTCAGCGCCAGCGTCTCGTCCTTGCCAGGACGCTGGCCGCCGACCCCGAGGTGCTCGTGCTCGTCGAGCCGACGTCGGCGGTCGACGCGCACACCGAGGCTCGCATCGCCGACCGGTTACGCGACCGGCGCGACGGCCGTACCACGGTCGTGATGACGTCCAGCCCGCTGCTGCTCGACCGCGCCGACCGGGTGGCGTTCATGCTCGGCGGCCGGGTCGTCGCCGAAGGCTCCCACCGCGACCTGCTGACCGAGGACCCCCGCTACCGGCGGGTCGTGACGCGTGGGGAGGAGGACGAGTGAGGCAGATCCTGCCGGTCGCGGACGGACCGGCCGTACGCCGCTACGCCCGCGACCTCCTCCGCCGCCACCCCCGACAACTGAAGCTCGCGCTCGCCCTGCATGTGTCCGCGGCGATCGCCGGTCTCGCCGCGCCGCGACTTCTGGGAAACCTGGTCGAGGCGGTCCAGGAGGGCACGACAACCTCCTACGTCAACACCACCGTGGCGGTGCTCGCCGCGTTTCTGCTCGTCCAGACGGTGCTCACCCGCTACGCCCGCTTCGTGTCGTACACGCTCGCCGAGGAGGTGCTCGCCGAGCTGCGCGAGGACTTCGTGGAGCAATCCCTCGCGTTGCCGGTCGGCGTCGTCGAGAAGGCCGGCACCGGCGACCTGCTGACCCGTACATCGCGCGACGTCGATGCCCTCGGCTGGAGTGTGCGGTTCGCTGTCCCCGAGGTGATGATCGCCGTGATCACGGCGACCTTCACGCTCGGCGCCTGCCTGCTCGTAGGGCCCTGGGTCGGGCTGGCGTGCGTCCTCGGGGTCCCGGTCCTGTGGTTCGGCACCAAGTGGTACCTCAAGCGGGCCAAGGACGGCTACCTGCGCGAGATGGCTTCGTACGCACAGATGAACGCGAGCCTCGCCGAAACGGTCGAGGGCGCACGGACGGTCGAGGCGCTGGCGCTGTCGGACCGGCGGATCCGGCGCATCGAGGACGACGTCGCCGAGTCGTTCAAGGCCGAGCGCTACACCTTGTTCCTGCGCACAGTGTGGTTCCCGATCGTCGAGGTTGGCTACCTCATCCCCACCGTCGCGACGCTGCTTATCGGTGGCTGGCTGCACGCCACCGGACACGCCTCACTCGGCGACGTCACCGCCGCCACGCTGTACGTCCAGCAGCTCATCGACCCTGTCGACCGGCTGATCTCCTGGCTCGACGAGCTGCAGATCGGCGCCGCCTCACTCGCCCGGCTGCTCGGCGTCGCGCACGTGCCGGACGACCGAACGCCGACCGGGCGTACGCCGGACGGTGAGCAGATCGCTGCCCGCGACGTGCGCTTTGCCTACACCGAGGGGCGAGACGTGCTGCATGGCGTCGACCTCGAGGTCGGCGTAGGCGAGCGGATCGCGATGGTGGGGCCGTCCGGAGCCGGCAAGTCCACTCTCGGTCGGTTGCTGGCCGGGATCCACCCGCCGCGGACGGGATCGGTGACCGTCGGCGAGGTCGGACTCACTGAGCTGCGCCTCGACGATCTCCGCGGCCATGTTGCGCTGGTCACCCAGGAGCATCACGTCTTCGTCGGGTCGATCCGCGAGAACCTAGCGCTCTCGATCGACGACATCGCCAGCGACGAACGCTTCCGCGCTGCGCTGGCAGCCGTCGACGCCCTCGACTGGGTGGAGGCGCTGCCTGACGCGCTGGACACCAAGGTGGGCTCGGGTGGGCTCGCCTTGTCCCCCGCCCAGGCTCAGCAGCTTGCCCTCGCGCGGCTGGTGCTCGCCGACCCGCACACACTCGTGCTCGATGAGGCGACCTC
>DATHBP010000204.1:0-18654 GCA_035296085.1 Nocardioidaceae bacterium
ACCGTGCGGCCACCGGGATCAGCCAGCACGGTACGTGCCGGCCAATGCGCCAGCGGGTCGGTCGCGGCCACTGGGCAAGCCTGCCAGGCACCTGGTGCCCGAGCAGCGAGCGGCACAATGTCTGCATGGCTGATACGCAACCGTCCAGCGCCGATGCCGCTGCGTGGGGTCGGGGGTCGGTGATCGAGCGGTTCAGCGCGACGCCCAGCCGGGTTGTGGGGCTGGTGGTCATGGCCTTCGCCGCCTTCGCGGCTGTCGACGCCGCCCGGCACGGGTTCTCTGCGACCAACCTCCTGATCATCGCGCTGGCCGCCTTCGCCGCTTCGGCGGCTTGGATGGTGCTCGTCCGACCGCGGGTGACGGCCTATCAGCGGGTCGTTGTCATCCACAACCCGGCGTCGGACATCGAGATCCCGTGGCCTCTGGTGCTCGGCGCCGAGGCGCGGCAGACCTTGCGCGTCTACACCGCAGACGAGACGTTCCACGCGGCCGGCATCGTCAAGTCGTCGAGGCAGATCATCCAGGCCAAGCGCGGCCCCGTAATCGGCTCGTTGACGGGGACAGCCACCCAGGTGCCGTGGACGACGCCAGGAGCTGCCAGTCGGCCCCCGGCGACCTACCCGGACACTGTTGCGCAACAGCTCATGACGATCGCGGCCCAACAGCGAGCGGCACAGCAGGGCGGTCAGATCGTGCGCCGCTGGGCGATCCCGGAACTCACTGCACTGGGCCTGAGCGCGCTGGCAGCGGTCGTGCTGTTCGTCAGCCGCTGAGCCGGACCGCCATCACGGGTCGCTCGCCCGGCAGGGCAGATTGCGGAGCCGTCGTACGTAGTCGTCCGGCGCACCGGCCGCCTCCGCGGAGGCGGCCAGCACGCTGAGAGAGGCCGCCGAGGGCAGACCACCCTCGTACGCGTCGAGTACGTAGACCCAGGCCAGCTTGTCGCCTTCGAGCGTCTGCACCCGGACGTGGGTCTTGCGGTAGTAGCCGAGGTCGCCGCCCTCCCAGCCGTCGAGCAGGGTGGCGTCCTCGGCGGTCACGTCATAGATCGCGACGAAGACCGTGCCGATCGGGTCTTCGACCAGGGTGGGCAGTGCGCCGTCCCAGCCGAGCTCGGCCCCGCCGAACGTGAGCCGCCAGCCGATCAGCCATCCGGTGCCTTGCAGCGGCGAGTGCGGGCAGCGCTCACCCATCCGCGCGGGGTCCAGGTTGGAGGCGTACGCGGCGTACAACGGCACGGGGACGCAGGCTATCGCCGCGGCGGCAGCACCGAAACGGCGATACCGCTCGGCGTACGCAACAATGCCCGCCGTGACCTCTGTGGTGATCATCGGTGGCGGGCCCGGTGGCTACGAGTCGGCACTGGTGGCAGCTCAACTGGGCGCCGACGTGAGGGTGGTGGACCGCGACGGTCTCGGTGGGTCGGCGGTCCTCACCGACTGCGTGCCCAGCAAGACGCTCATCGCCACCGCCGAGGTGATGACGGAGATGCAGGGCGCGGCGGAGCTAGGCCTGCGCTTCGGGGTCGAGGGCATGCCGGCGTCGGCCCGTGAGGCCGTCGGTGTGGACCTACGCTCGATCAACACTCGTCTGAAGGCGCTGGCGAAGACGCAGTCCGACGACATCGCGGCCCGACTGGCCAGCGAAGGGGTCGACGTCATCGAGGGGGCCGGCCGCCTCGACGGGCCGGATTGCGTCATCGCGACGACCCCGGGCGGAGCCGAGCACCGGTTGCCGGCCGACATCGTCCTGGTGTCGACGGGTGCCTCACCTCGAGTGCTGCCCTCCGCCATACCCGACGGCGAGCGCGTGCTGACCTGGGAGGACGTCTACGACCTCGACGAGCTGCCGCAACGGCTGGTCGTCGTCGGGTCGGGCGTCACCGGTGCGGAGTTCGCCAGCGCTTACAACGCGCTGGGCGGCGAGGTCGTCCTGGTGTCGAGCCGCGACCGGGTGCTACCCGGTGAGGACGCGGACGCCGCGATGGTGCTCGAGGACGTGTTCGCGCGCCGCGGAGTCCAGGTGTTGTCCCAGTCCCGCGCGGAGACGGTCAGCCGGGACGGCGAGGGGGTACGGGTGGTTCTCACCGACGGCCGTGTCGTCGAAGGTTCGCACGCGCTGCTTGCCGTGGGCTCGGTGCCCAACACCGACGGCCTCGGGCTTGCCGAGGCCGGCGTGACCACCGGCCCCGGCGACTTCGTTGCCGTGGACAGGGTCTCGCGCACGTCCGCGCGGGGTGTCTACGCCGCGGGTGACTGCACGGGTGTCTTGATGCTCGCCTCGGTCGCGGCGATGCAGGGGCGCATCGCGATGTGGCACGCGCTTGGCGACGCAGTTGCCCCGCTGGACCTCAAGACAGTCTCGTCCAATGTCTTCACCGCACCGGAGATCGCGACGGTGGGTTGGTCGCAGCGGGCGGTGGACGCGGGTGAGATAGCGGCTACCACGCTCAAGCTTGCTCTCAGCGGCAACGCCCGCGCAAAGATGCAGGGAATCCGCGACGGGTTCGTCAAGATGTTCTGCCGACCGGGCACAGGAATCATCATCGGCGGCGTCGTCGTGGGTCCCCGCGCCTCGGAGCTTATTCACCCATTGTCGATCGCCGTCGCCGAGCAGCTGACCGTCGACCAGATGGCGCACGCGTTCACGGTCTATCCGTCGCTGTCGGGGTCGATCGCAGAGGCCGCCCGAAGGCTCCACCGCCGCGAGTAGCCGGCGCTCAGGAGGCCACCGGACTCAGCCGAGCCGCCGGCTAGAAGCCGCCGAAGTCGCCGCCGCCAAAGTCGCCGCCACCGAAGTCGCCGCCACCGCCGCCGAAGTCTCCACCACCGCCGTAGTCGCCGCCACCGCCGCCGTAGTCTCCACCGCCCCCATCTCCGCCGTCTCCGCCCTCTGCGCCGCCACCGCCGTCCTGGCCGGCATCGAGGCCCTGGTCGTATCCCTGGTCGTAGCCGGCGTCGAAGTCACCGCCCCAGCCGGTGAAGCCGCCGCCGAGCAGAGACCCGATCATGAAAGCGGGCAGCATGCCGGCGATTGCGTAGGAGCCGAAGTAGCCCTGCACCCAGGGGGAGTAGGCCGGACCGGCCTGCCAGTAGGGCATGCGCTGCGGACCGACCTGGACGGTGCGGACGTCGGGCTCGGCTCCGGCGCGTACCCGCTCGGCGTCGGCTGCGCACGCGGGGACGTCGCGGGAGACGGCACCCGGCGGTGCGAAGGGCACGTCTTCGGTCGAGGGGCCGTGCTGGGGGTTGAAGAAGCAAGGCGCCCTGCGCACCGGGAGCGGCTGGCCGGCTAACCGCGCCTGGACGCAGGCGATGGCGTAGCGACCGTCCTCCAGGGTGCTAGCGACATGACGGATCTCGTCCGGCGTGCGGATGGCGGCGACACCTTGCTTCGCCGACTCGTAGCAGTCGAGTGCCCGCTGGTAGTCCTGCCTGGCTGCCTCGTCGAGCGGATGCCCGGTGACCTCGATGTCGAACCGCTGAAGATCCTCCCCATAGCGGGTGATGTCCTCGTCGGCGGTCCGGCGCACGGCGTCCAGCTGTTCGTCCTCTCGCGCGGCCTCCAGCGCCTTGGCGCGGCGCGACGACTGAGACGACACGTAGCCAGCAACGAGGATGCCGAACAACAGCAGCAACAGCAGCTCCATGCCGCCTCTTTCCGTTGTCGGGGTCGCAAACGCGAGTCCGTACTCGCCAGCCTACGTGACCAGCCTGGCCGCGGTCGCGTCGGCTATATCGGGTCATACGACAAATCACAATCCTGTAATTACATAACGGATAGCAGTCGTTAACCTATGGTGGGGTAGTCAATGCCGGGGATAATGCGTAATATTGATTCCCTTGAGCAACTTGAGTAACATCCGCACCATTTTCTGGGCCACATCTGGCGACTTCGGGGAGATCTGTTCATGCCTGCAACGCTCGTCAATTCGAAGAACGGTGGCCGGACCGCCCTGCGCCTCGCCATCACACTTTCCACCGTGTGCGGCACCGGCGCGCTGGTCACGACGGCTGCCTCGACCCAGGTCGCGTCCATGTCCGCAACGGCGCGGTCCGCCCAGGTAACCCCGGTCGTCACGACACTGACGGTTCCGACCATGCGCTCGGGCCGCCAGGCCGCCGGCCCAGACAGCGTGGTCTCCTCACTAGCCGCGACAGGTACTGCCACGAGGTTCGACCTGGTGGCGATGACCTGGGCACATGCCAGTGCGCCGGCGGCCATGACGTTCGAGGTCAAAGTTCGCCACGGCGCCGACTGGTCGAGCTGGCAGCAGCTCGAGTTCGACTCATCCGAAGGCCCTGGTGTCGGCGAGGACGGCTCTCTGCGCGACGGAACTGCACTGCTGTGGGTGGGCGACGCGAACGGTGTCCAGGCTCGGGCGCTCTCCCGCGATGGCTCGACACCCAAGAGTCTTCGCGTCGTGGTGATCGACCCCGGCTCGTCACCGGTTGACCAGGTCGCCGCTGACGACGCCGCCGCCGACACTGCGCTGACGTACTCCGCGGCGGCCGGAGCCCTACCAGCGATGCCGTCGATCGTCTCCCGGCGGCAGTGGGGAGCCGATGGTTCCATCGTTGACGGGTGTTGGCAACAATACGGGTCGACGGTCAAGGCAGTCTTCGTCCACCACACGGTGGGCAGCAACTCCTACTCGCGCGCCGATGGGCCGGCGATTGTTCGTGGCATCCAGGCCTACCACACCCAGGCGAGAGGTTGGTGCGACATCGGTTACAACTTCCTCGTCGACCGTTACGGCACCGTCTATCAGGGCCGCCGTGGAGGGATTCTCAAGCCGGTACACGGCGCGCATGCCGGCGACTACAACTCCAACAGTGTCGGTATCTCGCTGATGGGAGACTTCTCCACGCAGCCGACGACAAAAGCAATGCGCCATGGGCTGGTCCAGCTCGTCGCCTGGCGCCTGGGTGCCTACTACCGGTCCGCGCACTCCTGGGCAACTCTCAACGATCAGCGTTTCGCCCGGATCTCCGGGCACCGCGACGCAATGGCGACGGCGTGTCCGGGGCAAACAGTGTACGACTGGATCCCCGCGCTGCGTGACCGTGTGGCGCGGCAAATTGGGGATGTGCGAACCCCGATCCATGCCAAGTGGCGGTCTCTGCGCGAGCAGGGCGCGCGCCTGGGGTCGGTCTTTGTCGGGGAGCGGGCGGTGGGCGACGGCAGGGTGACCACGTTCGGACGCGGCCGGATCTACTGGAGCAGCTCGACGGGTGCGCACGTGTTGACCGGCGCGATCCTGCAGCGGTTCCAGCGTCTCGGCGGCGTCGCGTCGCGGCTGGGCTTCCCGGACTCAGACGTACGCGACGCCAGCGTCGTGGGTAGTCGGCGCGCGCGCTTCGACGGTGGTGCCATCTACTGGTCTCCCCGCACCGGGGCCCGCCCATTGTTCGGCGCCATACTCGCGCGGTATTTGCGGACCGGCGGTGCCGGTGGCGGGCTTGGCCTGCCCACCAGCTCGGAATACGTTGTCAGCGACGGGCGGCGGCAGAACTTCCAGCATGGGACGATCACCTGGATTGCCTCTTCTGGCCGCACCTATGTGACCTACAGCTGATGACGGCGAGGTGGGCATTGCGGCGATGGCTATTCGTCGGCTCGGTGCTCGCACTCTCTGCCAGCGGGCTGGGCGTCATGCCCGGCCACACCGCGGCCGCAGGCCCCGTCATGGCATCCGCGATCGGCGGCACCTTGAAGCTGACCGGTCGTGGCTTCGGGCATGGGCACGGCATGTCGCAGTACGGCGCGAAAGGGGCTGCCCTCGACGGACTGTCGTACTCGCAGATCCTGGCCTTCTACTACCCGGGGACGACGCCTCGTCACGCGCACGGGCGGATCCGGGTGCTCATCGGCGCCGACACGACCGCCGACGTGGTCGTCTCCCCCGCAGCTGGGCTCGGCGTGCGTGATCTGAAGACGCGAACCGCCAGCTGGCTCGGGACGGGTCAGCGCATAAACCGCTGGCGCATCACTCCCACGGCCACCGGCGGCAGCCTCGTGCAGTACCTCACTCCGACCGGCTGGCATCGCTCGAAGCGCTTTGCCGGTGAGGCCGAGTTCTTCGCGGCGGAGCCCCTGACGCTTTGGGTGCCGTCGTCGACTGGATTGGTCAGCCGCACCTACCGCGGCCGGCTGAGGTCAGCCGCACCGACCCCCGGTTCCGCCGCGCGGGACACCGTCAACGTGGTGGGGCTGGACGCGTACGTGACCGGAGTGATCCCTTATGAGATGCCGACGTCGTGGCCGGCCGAGGCGCTGAAGGCACAAGCGGTCGCGGCGCGCTCCTTCGCTCTCTATACCCGCGCCGCGAACGCCGGCCGCCACTATCAGATCTGCGACACAACCTCGTGCCAGGTCTATGCGGGCACCGCGGCCGAACAGGCCTCCAGCAACCGGGCTGTCCGAGCCACCAAGGGCCTCGTACTGCGCTATCAGCGGCAGCCAGCGCTCACCCAGTTCTCTGCGTCGAGCGGGGGATGGACCGCCGCCGGGGGGCTGGCATACCTCCCGGCGAAGAAAGATCCCTACGACGTAGGTCACGACAACCCCTACCACCGGTGGGACACGACTCTCGACGTGGCCGCGGTCAATGCGAGGTATCAGCGGCTCGGCGGCTTGACGGCAGTCCGGGTGCCCGAGCGGACCGGAAACGGACAATGGGGCGGGCGAGTCGAGCGCATCGTGCTGGTCGGCCGTCAGGCCAACGTCCGCCTCACGGGCGACGAGTTCCGACTGGCGTTCGGGCTACGGTCGACCTGGTTTGCCTTCGAGTCCACGGCGACCACCGGCAAGGGCTCGGCCCACGGCGACCGCGCATCCTTCGCCACCCGCCAGCACGACGACTCGCTGAGACTTCATCCGCTCAGCCGTCGCTTGCCCGACCGAGCCAGCTGACCGCTCGAGCGTACGAGCCGACCCAGGCCGCGGCGCACCCGGTCGGCTGCCGCCGGCTGCGCTTGCCGAGCCGGCTCTGCAGTGCGTACCCGGCGGTTGCGAAGCCGGCGAAGGGGGTTCGCCGGCGCCTCCCCAGCCTTGTGCACCAGGCTGACGATCGTCGCCATCGCCGAGTCGAGCAGCTCGGCGTCGGAGACGTCGTCAGGCGACACACCCGCGACGACACTGGCCTCGGTCGGAATCAGGTCACCTAGATCTCCGGTGACCGGGTAACCAGCCGCCTTGACGCTCTCCACCATCTGTTGCGCTCGTTCACTCACCCATCCGCTGGTGCGGTAGTCGAAGCCGATGCGTGGCTCGCCGGTGCGAGCCGTCAGTACCTTCTTGGAGAGGTAGTTGGTCACGACCGGCTGGTAGACCGCCCACGGGACCTCATCACGCAGCTGGGGGTTGAGGCGGCGCAGGAGCTCCGCCGAGGCTGCACCTATCGACTCGTTGGCGCGAGGCACGTCGATCTGGTAGGCGGCTGGGTCCGCGACACCAGCAGCGGAGGCGAAGCGCTCCCACAGCAGCGACGGTGGCGAGCCGGCCTTGGGCACCGTGACGACGTGGATGCGCTCGACCGGCACAGCCGCAGACCAGCGTTCGAGGACGGCGGGCAGGTCCTGCTTCTGCCAGAAGCCCCGCGCGGGCGACTCTCCCTGCTGCTGGGGGTCGGCGATGGCGTCGACGAACTCACCCCACGTCCAGGAGTGCCCGTTGCGCGTCAACGTCTGCCACGAGGCTGGGATCACCCGCGCCAGGTCTCGCGCCGTGACGATCACCTCCACTTGGCTCGGCTCCAGACTGGCGACGATGGTGCGCACCTGGGCCCGGGTCGCGATGCTGAGGTTCTCCGCCGAGAAGATGACCGAGCCGCCCGTCCATCTGGTCACCTCGCGCAGCACCCGGCTCCAAGCCCCGAGCTTGTTCGGGTCGGCCTGACCCCAGCGGTCGATGTCGAGGACGTCGCGGACCGCCCGCCCCTGGTCCGGGCGCTCGCGCCCGGGGACCAGGATTCCGGCTGCGCCGAGCGCGGCTTTGTTCTCCCACAACACCGCCTGCAGGTAGGTCGTGCCGGACTTGAACATCCCGATGTGCAAGTAGACGGTCGGGGGCGCCGATGTAGGCATAGCTGGTTCCCTTCGCATCAGCTTTGGCCAGCTGAGTTTGGCTTCGAGAGCCCGTTGCCCGGCCCGGGCCTTGTTGTCCGAAGGCGCCGAGCCGCCTTTGTACAGTGCGTGCCATGACGAGCAGCCAGCAGCCGGTCAGGTTGCGACGGCACACTCTAGACCGACTCGCACTGGACCCCATCCCGCCCGCGACGTCGGGCCGTACGCGATGTCCCTAGCCGCACCGACAGCCGGCCAGCGGCGAGTGTTCCTGCACGTGGGTGCCCCCAAGACCGGCACGACATTCCTGCAAGACGTGCTGTGGACCAACCGCGCGGCACTGGTCGAGGCGGGGGTGTGTTACCCGTTGCGACGAGCCGATGAGCACTTCGCAGCCACCATGGATCTTCGCCAGATGGCCTGGGGGAGAGAGCGCGACCCGCAGTGGGAGGGGGCCTGGGAGCGAATCGCCGCTCGAGTGCGCGCCTGGCCTGGCCCCACTGCTGTCATCTCCAACGAGCTGCTCGGGGGTGCCAGCGCAGAGCAGGTGGCGGCTGCCGTTGCCTCGCTGGCCCCGGCGCAGGTGCACGTCGTCTTCACCGCACGTGACCTGGCGCGCCAGCTGCCCTCGGACTGGCAGGAGCATCTCAAGCACCTGCACGTGGTGCCGTTCGACCGGTTCGTCGAGGACCTCGTCGAGCTGGGGACAGCGGCGCCCGCCCCGTTCGGGGAGATGTTCTGGCGGCTGCACGACCCGGTCGACGTCCTCGACCGCTGGGTGAGCGCTGTGCCGGCCGCACACGTCCACCTGGTCACTGTCCCGCAGCCGGACGCACCGACGGGGCTGCTCTGGGAGCGCTTCGCCGCCATCCTCGGACTAGACCCCGCAGCGTTCGACACGAACGTGGGACGCTCCAACACGTCACTGGGCGTCGTCGACTGTGAGCTGCTCCGTCGGGTCAACCGTCACCTCCGCGGAAAGATCGACCTCCGCCACTATGACCCGCTGGTGCGCCTGCGGTTGACGTCGATCTTGTTGGCCGCCGCCAGGCCGGGGCCGGCGAGCGAGAAGCTGACCTTGCCGGCGAGCCTGCACCCATGGGCGCTCGAGCGTTCCCGCGAGCTCGTAGCCGGCATCGAAGCGGCCGGCTACGAAGTGGTAGGAGACCTCGACGAGCTGCTCCCGCCGCGCCCGACGGGCGGCACACCATCGCTGCAGCCCGCCGAGGTCGACAGCGACGCTTTGCTGGAGTCCGCCCTGGTCGCGATCAGCGGTCTGCTGCGCGACCTGGCGCACGGGCGCGACCAGAGCGCGGAGCACGAGGCACAGCTGGCGCGTTGGCGTCAGCGACCGCTGCGGCAGTGGCTCATCGACCGCAGTGGAAGCTCCCGGACGCTGATGGCGGCCCGGCGCGGCTACTGGTGGCTCGCCAACCAGGCGAAAGGCCGACATGGCTGAGTCAGACCGCCAGCCGAGCGTGTACGTCCACGTGGGAGCGCCCAAGACCGGTACGACGTTCCTGCAGGAGGTCTTGTGGAAGAACCGCAAGGCACTGGCCGACTCCGGTGTTTGCTACCCCTTGCGTCGTCCGGGTGAGCACTTCGCCGCCACGATGGACCTGCGGCAGATGTCGTGGGCGGGGGAACGCAAGCCGGAGTGGGAGGGCGCGTGGGAGCGGCTCGCCGCCCGCGTTCGCGCGTGGGACGGGCCGACAGCGGTGATCTCGAACGAGCTGCTCGGCGGCGCAAGCGTCGAGCAGGTGACCACGGCCGTGGAGTCGCTGGCGCCGGCGCAGGTCCACGTCGTGTTCACCGCGCGCGACCTGGCCCGTCAGCTCCCCTCGGACTGGCAGGAGCAGATAAAGCACCGGCGGGAGATGACGCTCGAGGAGTTCGTCACCGACTGCGTCGAGGAGGGGTCGCACGGCCGCTTCGGCGAGGCCTTCTGGCGCTTGCACGATGTGCTGGCGGTGCTGGGTCGCTGGGGCGCCCAGCTGCCTGCGGCGCACATACACGTCGTGACCGTTCCTCAGCCGGGTGCTCCGGCCGGGCTTCTATGGGAGCGCTTCGCCGGCGTTCTCGGTCTGGACCCGGCTGGTTTCGACACCCAGGTGGCCCGCTCCAACACCTCGCTGGGAGTGGTGGAGTGCGAGCTGCTCCGGCGGGTGAACCGCGGGCTGAGAGGGCGGCTGGCGCCACAGCACTACGACCCGGTCATTCGTGTCAACCTAGCCGGATCGGTGCTGGCGGGGCTCGGCGGCAGCCGTCCGCTGCTTCCGCCCCGCCGGTACGCCTGGGCAGTGCAGCATTCGGCACGAGTCGTCGCCGGCATCCGGGCCGCCGGATACTCAGTGGCGGGCGACCTCGACGAGCTCATGCCCATCCCAGCGAACGCCCAGGAGCCCGTCCACGTCTCCGACGAGGACCTGTTGCACAGCGCCGTGGCCGCGGTGGCAGGGTTGCTCGTCGAGCTCGAGCCCATGCGTGAGCGCCTGGACCGACGAGGCGAAAAGACCGCAACAGCTGGCGGTTCGACCCGGAGGTCGGCAGCCACGATCGCAAAGAGGCTGGTTCATGGAAGCAGCTAGCGCTCCACCCGAGCAGCAGCGGCAGGTCGTGTTCATGCACGTCGGTGCGCCGAAAACCGGGACCACCTTTCTCCAGGACGTGATGTGGCACCACCGCAAGCGGCTTGCCGACGACGGGATCCTGTTCACGCGCGAGCGCTACGGCGACCACTTCCAGGCCACGATCGACCTACGCCGGGTCAAGCCGCTACGGCCCTCCAGCCGCGCTGCGCGCGGCACCTGGAGCCGGGTCGCGCAGCGCGCCCGCTCCTGGCCCGGCACGTCGGTGATCTCCCACGAGATGTTCGCCGCGACCCGGCCACGCCAGATACGACGGGCGCTGCACTCTTTGCAGCCGGCCGAGGTGCACATCGTCTACACCGTCCGTGACCTCTGGCGCCAGCTCCCGGCGGAGTGGCAGGAGAGCACGAAGCACGGCCGAACGTTCAGCTTCGAAGAGTTCCTGGACGACGTCATCGGCGCTGGCCGCAACGGTCGCGTGGGCAAGTGGTTCTGGAGCGTCCACGACGTCCTCGACGTACTCGGCCGCTGGGGACGTGACCTTCCGCCCGACCGTGTCCACGTCGTGACGGTTCCCCGGTCGGGGTCGGACCCTGGACTTCTCTGGCGCCGGTACGCAGCTGTCATCGGCATCGAGCCGGAGCGCTTCGATATCGCGGTGGCCCGGTCCAACGCGTCGCTCGGGGCAGCCGAAGTGGGCTTCCTGCGCCGCGTCAACGCGGCGGTCGCCGGACGGCTGTCTCGTCGGCAGCGGCTGATCTTCGTCAAGGGCCTGCTGGCTCAGCGGATCCTCGTCGCTGGGCGCAACAAGACACCGATCGGTGCTCCACCGGAGCGCTTCGCGTGGGCGCAGGCGAAAGCCGAGGAGTTCATCGCCGGGATCGAGGCTGCGGGCTACGACGTGGTCGGTGACCTCGACGAGCTGCGCCCGCTGCCGCCGCCGAACGAGCCGTACCTGCACCCCGATGACGTTGCCGTGCCCGACTTGGTCCGTGCTGGCGTGGACGCGATCGTCGGGCTCGCGCTGCACATGGGCAGGATGCGACAGACCCGTGGAGTCGGTGGGACGCAGCCGGTGACGCCGAGGCCGACGGGTCGGTTGCGGGCTGTCGTGCGTGCGCGCGCAACGGCCCGACTGCGGCGGGTTCCGGCGCGTCTGCGCCGTGGACGGGCACTGCAGGCGGTCCGGCGCACGCTCAGGAAGTGATCTCGCAGACGACCTCGCCGCTGGAGACCGCCGCGCCCACCGCTGCGGACAGCCCCTGTACGGTTCCGCCTTTGTGCGCGTTGATGGGCTGCTCCATCTTCATCGCTTCCAGGACCACCACGAGGTCGCCGGCCGTGACCTGCTGGCCGTCCTCCACTGCGACCTTGACGATGGTCCCCTGCATCGGTGACGTGAGTGCATCGCCCCCCACCGCGGCGGTGTGCCCGCGGCCGCCGCCCCGGCGTACTGGCTTCCTCGCCGCCGCGTCGGTGCCGGCACTCGACAGCCCGGCCGGCAGCACCACCTCGAGGCGCTTTCCGCCTACCTCGACGGTCACGCGCTGGCGTTCCTCGTGCGCTGGGCCGGCACCGTCGGTGCCGGGCTGGTACGGCGCGAGCGTGTTGTCGAACTCCGTCTCGATCCAGCGAGTGTGTACGCCGAAGTCGCCGCCCTCGGCAACGAACGCGGGGTCGGCGACGACAGCGCGATGGAAGGGAATAACGGTGGGCATGCCGCCGACCTCGAACTCCGCGAGGGCGCGTCGCGCCCGCTCCAGCGCCTGCCGCCGATCGGCCCCGGTGACGACCAGCTTGGCGATGAGCGAGTCGAACTGACCCGGCACGGTCATGCCCACCTCGTAGCCCGCGTCGAGCCGTACGCCAGGTCCTGACGGTGGTCGCCACGCGGTGAGCGTTCCGGGTGCGGGAAGGAAGTTGCGGCCGGCGTCCTCGGCGTTGATCCGAAACTCCATGGAGTGCCCACGCAGCGCCGGGTCGCCGAAGCCGAGCTCTTCGCCCGCAGCGATGCGAAACATCGCCCGGACGAGGTCGATACCGGTCACCTCCTCGCTGACGGGGTGCTCGACCTGCAGCCGGGTGTTGACCTCGAGGAACGAGATGTCACCCTGCTGGCCGACGAGGAACTCGCAGGTGCCAGCGCCGACGTAGCCGGCTTCGCGCAGGATCGCCTTGCTCGACTCGTAGAGCACCCGTTCTTGATCGGCCGAGAGGAACGGCGCGGGAGCCTCCTCGACCAGCTTCTGGTGTCGGCGCTGCAGCGAGCAGTCGCGAGTGGAGACCACGACGACGTTGCCGGCCTGATCGGCCAGGCACTGCGTCTCGACGTGGCGAGGGCGGTCGAGGTAGCGCTCGACGAAGCACTCGCCCCGGCCGAAAGCACTCACCGCCTCCCGCACGGCGGCGGCGTACATCTCGGGAATTTCGTCCCGCTCCCGGACCACGCGCAGGCCCCGGCCGCCACCACCGTAAGCGGCCTTGATCGCCACCGGGAGCCCGTGCTCGTCGGCGAAAGACTCCACCTCGTCGACTCCGGCCACCGGGTCCGACGTGCCGGCGACCAGCGGAGCGCCCACCTTCGCCGCGATGGCACGTGCCTGCACCTTGTCACCGAGCAGCTCGATCGCGGAGGGCGGAGGACCGATCCAGACCATGCCGGCGTCGAGCACGGCTTGCGCGAAGCCCGCGTTCTCGGCGAGGAACCCGTAGCCGGGGTGCACGGCATCCGCGCCCGCCCGCAGGGCGGTCGCGATCAGCGTGTCCGCGTCCAGGTAGGACTCAGCCGGCGTGGATCCGCCGAGTGCATACGCCTCGTCGCACAGCTGGACGAAGACCGCGTCGCGGTCGGGCTCGGCGTAGACGGCGACACTGGCGATGTCCGCGTCTCGGCAGGCGCGCGCCACCCGGACCGCGATCTCACCGCGGTTGGCGATGAGCACCTTGGTCAGCTGCGTTCCAGCGCGCTGCTGCGGCACGGGCGACTCGCTCCCTGGTCGACGTCAGCGGGAGTCTAGGGCCAGCCGTGGGGCTCACCGGCGAGGTCGAGGCAGCGGAGGACGTGGGCTCGAGCGTGGCACTCGAGCCGCGGAACCGGGCCATGCCCTTTACGCTTGCTTCTCGAACCCACCCGCCTCGGAGGTCGACCCTGCGATGAGTTTCGAGCTGTCCGAAGACCACGAGGCGTTTCGCCATAGCGTGCGCGACTTCGCCGAGGAGCGCATCGCTCCGCACGCCCACCAGTGGGACCGCGACCACTACTTTCCCGTCGACGTCGTACGCGAGATGGGCAAGCTCGGACTGTTCGGGCTCACCGCCCCCGAGGAGTACGGCGGCTCGGGCGGCGACTTCACCAGCCTGGTGGTGGCCATCGAGGAGGTTGGCCGGATCGACCAGTCGCTCGGAATCACCCTCGAGGCCGGCGTAGGGCTCGGCATCAACCCGATCCTCGCGTTCGGCACCACCGAGCAGAAAGAGCAGTGGCTGCCCGACCTGGTCGCAGGGCAGCGACTGGCAGGGTTCGGGCTCACCGAGCCCGGGTCGGGATCGGATGCGGGCGCGACCCTGACCCGCGCCAGGATCGACGACGGCTCCTGGGTAATAGACGGAGCGAAGCAGTTCATCACCAACTCCGGCAGCGAGATGACCTCGTGCGTCACCGTCACCGCACGGACCGGCGATCGCCCCGACGGCCGGCCGGAGATCTCCACGCTCATCGTGCCGGCCGGCACGCCAGGCTTCACCGTCGAGCCGGCGTACGACAAGCTCGGGTGGCACGCCTCAGACACCCACCCGCTCACGTTCGCCAACTGCCGAGTGCCGGTGGAGAACCTCCTCGGCGAGCGCGGGCGGGGCTTCGCGCAGTTCCTCGCGACCCTGGACGACGGACGCATCGCGATTGCCGCGCTGGCTGTGGGGTGCGCGCAAGCGTGCCTCGAGATGTCGCTCGTCTACGCGGGTGAGCGCACGTCGTTCGGGGTGCCGATCGGTGCCAAGCAAGGTGTCGCGTTCCAGCTCGCCGACCTCCAGGTCATGGTGGAGACGTCGCGGCTGCTCACCTACAAAGCCGCCGCGCTCAAAGACGCCGGCCGGCCACACCCGGCCGTCAAGCAGGCGGCGGCGATGGCCAAGCTGCACGCGACCGAGGCCGCCGTCACTGCGACCAGGATCGCCACCCAGGTGCACGGCGGCTACGGGTTCATGGAGGAGTATCCCGTCGCTCGCTTCTACCGGGACGCGAAGATCCTCGAGATCGGTGAGGGAACGAGCGAGATTCAGCGGCTCGTCATCGCCCGCGGGCTCGGGCTGCCCGTCGAGTAGGCGGCCGTCAGCCGGTCATGACGCTGTGTCGGCCGCGGGACGCGGCCAGACGGACAACCAGGCCAGCCCCATCTCGGCGAACATGTCGCGAAGCAGCGGCAGCGAGACGCCCACGACGTTGTGCGGATCCCCCTCGACGCGGGTTACGAACGCGCCGCCGAGCCCGTCCAGCGTGAACGCGCCGGCCACGTCGACCGGCTCGCCGGTGGCGGCGTACGCCTCGATCTCGGCGTCGGAGACGTCGGCGAAATGCACGACGGTAGCGGCGACGCGCGTCAGCCCCGCCGCTGTGCCGCCGGCGCTGGTATGCACGACGCAGTGGCCTGTGTGCAGTGCGCCGCTTCGCCCGCGCATCCGGCGCCACCGCTGCACGGCTACCGCTGCGGTCCCTGGCTTGCCGTGCACCTCCCCGTCGAGGTCGAGCAAGGAGTCGCACCCGATCACCCAGGCCTCGCTGCCGTCCAGGCGTCCCGCGACGGCGTACGCCTTCGCCGTGGCGAGTCGTGCGCACAGCTCTGCGGTGGCCACGCCGGGGGGGACGTGCTCGTCGACACCCGAGACGTGCACCTCCGGGTCAAGACCGGCCGCCCGCAGCGTGGCCAGCCGGGCGGGCGACGCGGAGGCGAGGATCAGCCGGACACCCGCAGCACCGCCGGTCACAACCTGGCCAGCGCCTCTCGCAGCGGGTCGAGTCCGAGAGACCCCAGGTCGAGCGCCGAGCGGTGGAACGCCACCAGGTCGAAGGCGGGGCCTTTGCGCCGCTGTGCGTCTGCGCGGGCGGCCAGCCAGAGCCGTTCGCCGACCTTGTACGACGGCGCCTGACCCGGCCAGCCGAGATAGCGGTCGCGCTCGAAGCGGAGCACCGGCTCCGGGGTCCAGGAGTGCTCACGCAGCAGCTGCAGGCCGAGGTCGGGCGTCCAGCGCTCGCCGGCGGCGAAGCCGAACGGGTTGTCACGCGGGATCTCCAGCTCCAGGTGCATGCCGATGTCCACCACGACCCGGGCGGCGCGGAAGCGCTGGGCGTCGAGCATGCCCAGCTTGTCGCCCGGGTCGTCGAGGTAGCCGAGGTCGTCCATCAGCCGCTCCGCGTACAGCGCCCAGCCTTCACCGTGGCCGGCCACCCAGCACATGAGCCGCTGCCAGCGGTTGAGCAGCTCGCTGCGGTAGACCGTCTGAGCGCCCTGCAGATGGTGGCCCGGAACACCTTCATGGAAGACCGTCGTGACCTCGCGCCACGTCGAGAACGTGTCGACGCCTTCCGGAACGCTCCACCACATCCGTCCCGGCCGGGAGAAGTCCTCGCTGGGCCCTGTGTAGTAGATGCTTCCATCGGTAGTTGGTGCGATGCGGCACTCGATGCGGCGTACCGGGTCGGGAATGTCGAAGTGAACGCCGGACAGCTCGGTGATCGTGCGCTCGGCCAGCTCCTGCATCCACTCCCGGAAGGCCTCCGCGCCGACAATTCGCCGCTCGGGTTCACTGTCGAGCACCTCGACCGCCGCCTCGACCCCCTCTCCCGGAGCGATCAGCTCCGCTACCTGCGCCATCTCGCTCTCGATCCGGGCCAGCTCCTCCCATCCCCAGGCGTAGGTCTCGGCAAGGTCGACCGTGGCGCCGAGGAAGTACCGAGATGCCAGCGTGTACTGCTCGGCACCGACGGCGTCGCGGTCGCGCGCCTGGGGGGCCAGCTCTGCCTCGAGGAACTGCCCGAACCTCGCGTACTCCGTGCGTGCCGTCTCGGCAGCCGCATCGAGGCGTTGGCGGAGTGCGCCCCCGCTCCGCCCCGACCGAACCAGCGCAGAGAAGACGTCGGTGCCGGTCGTGTTCTGTCCGCTCCAAGAGCGGCACTGGGCCGCGCAGGCCAGCGCCTGGCGGCGCGCGGTGACGTTGCCGTGGCGGGCAGCATCCAGCAGCGCGCGTCGGTAGCTGTCGAGCGCGGTCGGCACCTGCTCCAACCGCGCGGCCACCCGCTCCCAGTCCTCGTGCGTCTCGGTCGCCATCAGGTCGAAGACCTGCTGGATGGAGTGCAGCGGACAGTCGATGACGTTGAGCTCGCTGTGCAGCACGCCCGCCTCGTAACGCTGTACGTCGAGGGTCAGCCGTTCGTGCATCGACGCTTTGGCCGCCCGTTCGCGTTCGTCGGTCGGCTCCAGGCCGTCCAGCACCCGCAAGGTGCGCCGCACCAAGGCGTCGCGCTCGCTGAGCGCCTCGGGGGAGTAGTCGCTCATCTGGTCGTCGTACCCGCTGATGCCGGTGAACGTCGCCGTCACCGGGTCGGCGGCGGCGTACTCCTCGACGAATGCGTCGGCGAGCGCGTCGACTGCCCGAGGATGAGGTGGCGTCACGGCGGCGACTGTATGCGGCGGTGGATCCGGTATCAGCGGGGGCGCGCCGAGTCCAGCCACCCGCCTGGGCCTGCGTGCAGCGGGCGCCGCAGGGCACGGCGCCGATCTGGCCATGTGGAGCGGCGGCGGAATGCGGGTCGGCCGGGCCGTGATCGGCGGGCAGCGAGCACAGTGACCAACGCGGCCAGCTCCTCCGGGGTGGGGTCCCCCCTGACGACCCGCAACAGCGGCGGCGCCTGCGAGTCTCCGACGTCGGTCATAAAGCGCGCTTCCCACCGCAAGTGGGGTCCGCACGAGTTCCATCGACCGTGGGTCGGCCCGAGAAAACGGCAACACGAGGCAAATGGGAGAGCGGCGGGGCATCGCTCATAGCGGGATGTTCCCGTGCTTCTTCGGTGGCAGCGTCTCGCGCTTGTTGCGGAGCATGCGCAGCGCGCGGACGACCTCGATACGGGTCTCGTGCGGCGTGATCACGGCGTCGACGTAACCGCGCTCGGCGGCGATGTAGGGGTTGGCCAGGGTGTCCTCGTACTCGCTGATCAGGTTCTTGCGCAGCACGTCCGGCTCGTCGCTTTCGCGCAGCTCCGAGCGGTACAGGATGTTGACGGCTCCCTGTGCCCCCATCACCGCGATCTGCGCCGTCGGCCACGCCAGGTTGACATCGGCGCCCAGGTGCTTGGAGCCCATGACGTCATAGGCGCCGCCGTACGCCTTGCGCGTGATCACCGTCACCAGTGGCACCGTCGCCTCGGCGTAGGCGTAGATCAGCTTCGCGCCGCGCCGGATGATGCCGTTCCACTCCTGGTCGGTGCCGGGCAGGAAGCCGGGCACGTCGACGAACGTCAGCACTGGCACGTTGTAGGCGTCGCACGTACGCACGAAGCGGGCGGCTTTCTCCGATGCATCGATGTCGAGCGTTCCCGCGAAGTGCATGGGCTGGTTGCCGACGACTCCGACGGAACGCCCTTCGACGCGGCCGAAGCCGACGATGAGGTTGGGCGCGAACAGCGGCTGTACCTCGAGGAAGTCGCCGTCGTCGAGCACCGACTCCACGACGGTGTGCATGTCGTAGGGCTGGTTCGGCGAGTCCGGTACGAGCATGTCAAGCGCGCGGTCTGTGTCGCTGACGTCGAGGCTGGCCGGCTCGTCGTAGGACGGCGGCTCCTCGAGGTTGTTGGACGGCAGGTAGGACAGCAGCGCCTGGACGAACTCGATGGCGTCCCGCTCGTCGGGTGCGAAGTAGTGGGCGTTGCCGCTCTGGCTGTTGTGCGTGCGCGCACCGCCCAGGTCCTCCATCGTGACGTCCTCGCCGGTGACGGTCTTGATGACGTCGGG
>DATHBP010000205.1:0-2573 GCA_035296085.1 Nocardioidaceae bacterium
GCGACGTAGAGCTGAGGGGAGACCGTCTTGCCGGTCTGGCCGACCTGGAAGGCGTGTGGATACCACCCAGAGTCGACGGCGGCGCGGGAAGCTCCCACAGCCGCGCCCAAGGAGTCGGCGAACTCCTCGACCACGCTGAAGTCGCCACCCGTCCCCCGCCCACCGGACACGACGATCGAGGCCTCGCTCAGGTCCGGGCGACCGGTCTTGCGCCGAGGCTGCCGGTCGACGACCTTCGTCGCGTCTGCGAGCTCGGAGAACGCCACCGTGACGGGCTCCACCGCAGCAGCGCCCGGCGCCGGTTCCGGCGTCACCGCGTTCGGCTTCACCGTGATGATCGGCAGCCCGTGCGTCACGGCGGAACCCACCGTGTAGCTGCCGGCGAACGCCGACTGAGTCGTGGCCGGCCCGTTGCCCCCCAGCGTTACGTCGATGGCGTCGGTGACCAGCCCGGACTCGAGCCGGATCGCAAGCCGGCCGGCGATCTCCTTGCCTTCCGCGCTGGACGCGATGAGCACCGCAGCGGGGGTGGACGTACGCACGACCTGCTCGAGCGCGTCGACCTTGGGCACCACGAGGTAGTCGCTGATCTCCGGTGCGTCGACGACGTAGACCTTCTCCGCGCCGAAGCGCCCCAACGTCTCCTGCGCCGCCTCGACACCGGAGCCGAGATACAAGGCGGACGGGTCCCCGAGCCGGCGCGCGAAGGTCAGCAGCTCGTTCGTCGTCTTGCGTACCGCGCCGTCGACGTGGTCGACGACTACGAGGACCTCGCTCACGTTAGAACCCGCCTCCTCAGAGAAACTTGCGCTGCGCGAGGAAGTCGACCAGCTGCGTGGCGCCCGTGCCGTCGTCGGTGACGACGGTGCCCGCTTCCCGGGGCGGGCGCGCCGTGACGGCAGCCACTGCCGACCACGCGGCTCCGAGCCCGACCTCGCCGGGCGGGATGCCCAGGTCCGCGAGCGACCAGGTCTCGACCGGCTTCTTCTTCGCCCCCATGATCCCCTTGAACGACGGGTAGCGCGGCTCGTTGGCCTGGTCGGTCACCGACATGATCACCGGCAGGGTGGCCTCGACGGTCTCCGTAGCGATGTCACCGTCGCGGCGCCCGCGTACGGTGCGCCCTTCGAGGGCCACGTCGGTCACGAGCGTCAGCTGCGGCAGCCCGAGCCGCTCCGCCAGCATCGCCGGTACGACGCTCATGCTGGCGTCGGTCGACGCCATCCCGCAGATGACGAGGTCGAACTCCAGCTTCTGCAGTGCGGCGGCGATGATCCGTGACGTACCGATCGAGTCAGACCCGTGGATCGCGTCGTCGAGGATGTGCACCCCTTTGTCAGCGCCCATCTGGAGCGACTTGCGGATCGCGTCGGCTGCTTGCGCCGGACCCATCGTCAGTGCGGTGACCTCGCCACCGTGCTCCGCGCCGAGCTGCAGAGCCGCCTCGACGGCGTACTCGTCGAGCTCGGACAGCAAGCCGTCCACGCCCGCGCGGTCGACAGTGTTGTCCGCCGGGTCGAACGTGCGGTCAGCCGTGGCGTCCGGCACGTGCTTGACGCAGACGACGATGTTCATGACGCGAGCGCCCTCCGGGAGCGATCAGGGATCGGTGTCCAGGCTACGAGGCCGACCGGGCGCCGCGGCCGCCGGTCGCGTGGAGTGCGTCACAACACCGGGCGGCGGAGCCCGACCGTCGAGCTCAGCGGCCCTCGAACCGCGCCTTGCCTGGGCCGTTCTCCATGAAGGACGCCATACCCAGCGTGCGGTCCTGGGTAGCGAAGAGTCCGGCGAACTGCTGGCGCTCGATCTCCAACCCCGTCTCGAGGTTCGCCTCCAACCCCCGGTCGATCGCCTCCTTCGCCGCGCGCAGGGCGTACGCCGGCCCGGCGGCAAACCGACCAGCCCACTCGCGGGCGACGGCGTAGACGTCTCCGGCGGGCAGCACCTGGTCGACGAGCCCGATGCCGAGCGCCTCCTCGGCGTCGACGAAGCGGCCGGTGAAGACCATGTCCTTGGCCTTCGCCGGTCCGACCAGCCGGGCCAGCCGCTGCGTACCGCCAGCGCCCGGGATGATCCCGAGCAGGATCTCCGGCTGGCCGAGCTTCGCCGTGTCGGCACAGATGCGGATATCGGCGCACAGGGCCAGCTCGCAGCCGCCGCCGAGCGCGTAGCCGGTGATCGCAGCGACCACCGGCTTGGGGATACGCGCGACGGCGGTGAACGCCGACTGCAGCCGCGCCGAGCGGTCGACCATGTCGGTGTAGGTCATGTCCGCCATCTCTTTGATGTCGGCGCCGGCCGCAAACACCTTCTCCCCGCCGTAGACCACGACCGCCCGCACGTCCGCGCGGGAGCCGGCTTCGGCGGCGATCGCCCGGATCTCCTCCTGCATCGCCACATCGAGGGCGTTCATGGGCGGACGGTCCAGCCGGATCGTCGCAACCGCCTCCTCGACCTCGAGGCGTACGAACTCGCCCACTAGCCCTCCTCCGGTCGTACCGGCAGCCCAGTTGTCAGGCGCTCGACGGCGCATAGCCCGTCCAGGGCCTGACAACTGATGAGCCAGGTCGGCG
>DATHBP010000206.1:0-5622 GCA_035296085.1 Nocardioidaceae bacterium
TCGATCATGGCCATGATGCGCTCGCCGCGGACCGCCGTACACCTGGTGACGTTGCTGGAGGACATGCCGGTACAGGAGACGGTGGACAGCATCGCGGAGCTGAGCAAGGCGGACCTGCCGCTGGGTGCCGTGGTGGTCAACCAGGTACGCCGCACGCCCCTGGACGCGGCCGCGCTGAGCACGGCGGCCGACGGCGGGTTGCCGGCGCAGGATCTGGGCGCAGCGCTGCGGCGTGCCGGGCTGCCCGACTCCGAACCCGTCGTGGCCGGTCTGTTCACCGAGGCGCGCGAGCTCGCCGAACGGCTGGCGCTGGAGGAGGAGCAGCGCAGCATCGTCGACGGCTTGGCGTTGCCCAGCGTGGAGCTGCCGCTGCTCGCCGACGGCGTCGACCTCGGCGGTCTCTACGAGCTCGCCGAAGAGATCGTCGAGCAGCTCCTCGAGCGCGAGCCCAGATGAGCGCCACGCCCGCCCACCCACGGCGTACGGCCCAGCCGCGGGTAGGCCCGCTCGCGAGCCGCTCCGGCAGCTCACCTCGGCTCGACATCGACGCCCTGCTCGCCGACGACCAGGTCCGCATCCTCGTCTGCTGCGGGGCCGGCGGAGTCGGGAAGACCACCACCTCGGCGGCACTGGCGCTACGGGCGGCCGAGCGGGGCCGGCGAGCGGTCGTGCTCACGATCGACCCGGCCAAGCGGCTCGCCCAGTCGATGGGGCTGACCGAGCTCGACAACAACCCGCGTCCGGTACGGGGGCTGAGCGCATCGGCGACCGGGTCACTCGACGCGATGATGCTGGACATGAAGCGGACGTTCGACGAGGTCGTGGAGGCGCACGCCAGTCGACAGAAAGCCGAGCAGATCTTCGCCAACCCGTTCTACCAAGCCCTGTCCAGCTCCTTCGCCGGCACCCAGGAGTACATGGCGATGGAAAAGCTCGGCCAGCTGCACACCGATACCCGCGACGGCGGGCGCTGGGACCTCATCGTGGTCGACACCCCACCGTCTCGGTCGGCACTCGACTTCCTCGACGCGCCCGAGCGGCTGTCCTCACTGCTCGACGGGCGGCTGATCCGGCTGCTGCTCGCACCCGCCCGCGGCCCGGCCCGGCTCTTCTCCGTCGGGCTTGGCGTCGTCACCAGCGCCCTCAACCGCGTCCTGGGGACTCAGGTGCTCCGCGACATGCAGACGTTCATCGCCGCGTTCGACACCCTCTTCGGCGGCTTTCGCCAGCGCGCGGAGCGTACGTTCTCGCTGCTGCAGGACCGGGAGACGGCGTTCCTCGTCATTGCGGCTCCGGAGCCGGATGCTCTGCGCGAGGCGTCGTACTTCGTGGAACGGCTCAACAAGGAGTCCATGCCGCTGGCCGGCCTGGTGCTCAACCGGGTGAGCACCAGCCAGGCCGCTGTGCTGTCCGAGGACCAGGCCCGCGGTGCGGCGGAGCGGCTGAACGCCGATGGTGGCGCCGAGCCGGAAGCGGCATCTGGCACAGCGGTCGTGAGCGCCCTGCTCCGGCTGCACGCCGACCGGATGCGCCAGCTCGCGCGTGAGGCACGGCTGCGCACTCGGTTCACCGCCGCCCACCCCGCGGTGCCGGTCGCGACGGTGCCGGCGCTGCCCGGCGACATACATGACCTGGACGGCTTGCGGCGGGTGGGCGACCTGCTAGCCGTATCCTGACCAGATGCCGACGCGCAGGGACAAGTCAGGGCAGTCCGGCTTCTTCCGGCAAAGCGCCGGACTCATTATCGCCAGCGTGCTCACCGGGGTGCTGGTTGCGGGGCTCGCGATTCCCTTCGCCGGGTTGCTCGGGCTCGGTGCCCGGTCCACCGCGGACGCGCTGTCCAACCTGCCGGCCAGCATGAAGCAGCACACCCTCCCCGAGACGACACGGGTGTACGCCGCCAACGGCCGCCTGCTCGCCAACTTCTACAGCCAGAACCGCACCGTGGTTCCGCTGAAGAAGATCGACCCGCTGATGCGCAAGGCGATCGTGTCGATCGAAGACGACCGATTCTACGAGCACGGGGCGCTCGACATTCGCGGCACTATCCGCGCGTTCATCGCCAACCAGGCGTCCTCCGATGTGGTGCAGGGCGGGTCGTCGATCACCCAGCAGTACGTCAAGATGTCGCTGCTCGAAAGCGCGAAGACCGCCAAGCAGCGCGCTGCGGCCACCGCGGACACCTACGCCCGCAAGCTGCAGGAGCTGCGCTATGCCGTGGCGGTCGAGGACTCGCACTCGAAGAAGTGGATCCTCGAGCAGTACCTCAACATCGCCTACTTCGGCGACGGCGTGTACGGCGTCGAGGCGGCCGCGCAGCACTACTTCTCCCGCTCCGCGAAAAAGCTGAGCCTGACGCAGGCCGCTCTGCTCGCCGGGCTGGTCAAGAACCCGACCGCCTACGACCCGACCACCTTCCCCGACGCGGCAATTGGCCGGCGCGATGTCGTACTCGACCGGATGCGCGAGCTGCGCGTCATCAGCAAGGACCGGGCGCGACGGGCCCTCCAGGCCCCGCTCCGGCTGAACGTCACTCCGACGCCCAACGGCTGCGTGTCCACGATCGCTCCGTTCTTCTGTGACTACGTGCGCCGCTACCTCATGGGCGACCCCAAGCTCGGAGACACCCCGCAAGAGCGGCTCCAACTGATCAATACCGGCGGCCTGACGATCGAAACGACCCTCGACCCGAAGATCCAGCGGGCCGGCGACCGAGCCGTCGCCCGCAACGTCTCGCCCACCGACAACGCGATCGGCGGCCTGGCGTTCGTCGAGCCGGGCAGCGGAGCCGTGCGAGGCCTCGCGCAGTCACGCCCGATGGGCCGCAACGCCAAAGCCGGGCAGACCTACCTCAACTACGTCGTCGACCAGCGCTACGGCGACGCGAACGGGTTCCAGGGCGGATCGACGTTCAAGGCGTTCACCCTCGCAGCCGCCATCAAGCAGGGCATCCCGTTGAACACCACTATCAGCGCGCCGCAACAGATCGCCGTCCCTGAACAGAACTACCGCACCTGCGAAGGCCCTTACACCTCCACCGCCCAGTGGAGCCCGCAGAACAGCACTGGCGCGGGCACCTACGACCTCTACTCCGGCACGCAGACATCGGTCAACACGTTCTACGCGCAGCTGGAAGAACGCACCGGCCTCTGCGAGCCGTGGCGGCTCGCCAACGCCATGGGTGTGCGTCTGCCCGAGAGCGCAATGGTTCCCTCGTTCACACTCGGCGTCGCGCCGGTGAGCCCGCTGGAGATGGCCAACGCATACGCCACGTTCGCGGCGCGTGGCATCGGCTGCGACGCGCACCCAGTGACGGAGATCCTGGACCGGGACGGCAAACCGCTGCCCTTCACCGAGCCCACCTGCACGCGGGTGCTCGCCAAGCGGGTGGCCGACGCCGTCAACGATGTGCTCCGCGGTGTGCAGGAGCCGCCGTCGGGGTTCGGCTACCTGGGCGACATTGCGCTCGACCAGCCGTCGGCAGCCAAGACAGGTACGACGACCGGCAACATGGCGGTCTGGTTCGTCGGCTACACGCCCAACATGTCTACGGCCGCGATGGTGGCCGGCGCCAACGACCGCGGTAGCTGGATCACGCTCAACGGACAAACGCTCGGCGGCACCCGCACCGACTCCGCGTACGGCAGCACCACCGCGGGACCCATGTGGTACGCCGCCATGCACGCGATAGAGGGCATGTTGAAGAACACCGACTTCGTCGAGCCGCCCAAAGAGGTGATCCGCGGCAAGGAGCGAGTCGTGCCGTCCGTGGCGGGGTTCAGCGTTGCCCAAGCTCGCACGGCCTTGCGGGCGCGCGGCTTCGAGGTGGCGGTCTCACCGTCGCTGGTCGACTCGAGCTACTCCTACGGCACCGTCGCCTACACCAGCCCCGGTGCCTTCAGCACCGCCACGACGAGCACCACGGTGACCATCTACGTCTCCGACGGCACCCCGTTCGTCGCCCCGACACCCACCTTCACACCTCCGCCCAGCCCCGATCCGACCCAGCCGCCCGACCCCGACCCGACGCCTACGCCGAAGCCAACCCCGACGCCGAAACCGACTCCGAGTCCCACGCCGCCACCTCCTACGCCGACACCGCCGACTCCGTCACCGCCGACACCGACGCCCAGTGGCACCCCCAGCACGCCCGGGAACGGCAACGGGCACGGCAACGGCAATGGCGGGGGCGGGGGCGGCGGAGGAGACGGCGGCAGGCACTAGTAGCGGCTAGCCCTGCAGCTGGCGCCGAACCTCCGCTGCAACGACTCCGCCGTCGGCACGGCCTCGGGTTGCTGCCTGCAACGCGCCCATGACCTTGCCCATGGCCTTGGCGTCACCGGCCGCACCAAGGCGCTGGATGGCGTCCGTGACCAGCGCCACGATGTCGTCTGAGCTCAACGGCGTGGGCAGGTAGTCAGCGAGGATGCGTGCCTCGGTGCGTTCCTTGTCGGCCAGATCCGATCGGTTGGCCTTGTCGTAGGCATCCGACGCCTCGCGGCGCTTCTTCGCCTCGGCGGCCAGCACGTCGACCACCTGGTCGTCGGTGAGCTGCCTGGCCTCCTTGCCGGCGACCTCCGCGTTCGTGACTGCGGTCAACGCCATGCGCAGCGTCGAGGAGCGCAGCTCCTCGCGCCCCTTGATCGCCGCGGTGAGGTCCGCGCGCAACCGTTCCTTGAGCTCGGCCATGCCGACAGTGTGGCAGCCTTGCGCCGTGCATCCGGTGGCTTCCGCGTCGCTGGCCATCGCCACGCTCGGGCTGGGCGGCCTCGGGTACGCCGCAGGCTATGAGGTACGCGCATTCGCTCTGCGCGAGGTGGCCGTACCGGCTCTCAAACCCGGCAGCCGTCCGTTGCGGGTACTGCACGTGTCGGACCTCCACCTCACGCCGGCCCAGCACAAGAAGCAGTCGTGGGTACGTGAGCTGGCCGCGCTCGAACCGGACCTGGTCGTCAACACCGGTGACAACCTCGCGCATCGGGATGCGGTTCCGTTCGTCGTCGACTCGCTCGGGCCGCTGCTCGACGTGCCGGGGGTCTTCGTCTTCGGGTCGAACGACTACTTCGCACCGATCGCGAAGAACCCCGCCCGCTACCTGCTTCCCGCCGGCGGACGCCAGCGCCGCTACGGCGCACGACTGCCCTGGCGGGATCTGCGGGAGGCGCTCACCGGTCGCGGCTGGGTCGACCTCACGAACGCGAGAGCCGAGCTGAGCGTCGGCGGGGTCCGGCTTTCGTTCGCCGGCGTGGACGATCCGCATCTCGGCTACGACCGGCTCGCCGCGGTGGCCGGTCCGGCCGACGAGTCGGCGGACTTGGCGATCGGCGTCACGCATGCCCCCTACCGCCGGGTCCTGGACGCGTTCCGCTCCGACGGTTACGCGTTGGTCTTCGCCGGCCACACGCACGGCGGCCAGCTGTGCCTGCCCGGCAAGGGCGCCCTGGTCACCAACTGCGACCTGGACACCGCCCGGGCGAAGGGCCTGCATCGCCACCCTGCGGGCGACCCGGAGGGCGCCTGGCTTCACGTGTCCGCGGGGCTGGGTACCTCGCCCATGGCTCCGGTGCGCTTTTGCTGTCGGCCGGAGGCGACGCTGCTCACCCTGCACGCGCGCTGAGCCTG
>DATHBP010000207.1:0-7761 GCA_035296085.1 Nocardioidaceae bacterium
CTGCGCGTCGAGGTGCCACCAATGGCCGACTGGGCCGAGGGGTTCGTACCGATGAAGATGCATGCGCTGATCCGGTTCGGCCGCTGGCAGGAGATCATCGACACCCCGCTCCCCGCCGACAGCAAGCTGTTCTGCGTGACCACCGCTATGACCCACTACGCCAAGGGGGTGGCACTGGCGGCGACCGGACGCGTCACAGAAGCTGAAGAGGAGCGGCGGCGGTTCGAAGACGCTGTCGCGAGCGTGCCGGAGACCCGCTACCTCTTCAACAACACCTGCCTCGACATCCTGGCAGTGGCGACAGCGATGCTCGACGGAGAGATCGAGTACCGCAAGGGCAACGTCGACGAGGCGTTCGCCCGCCTGCGCGACGCGATCGAGCTCGACGACCACCTGCCGTACGACGAGCCGTGGGGGTGGATGCAGCCGACCCGGCACGCGTACGGGGCGCTGCTGCTCGAGCAGGGACGGGTCGAGGACGCGGAGGCGGTCTACCGAGCTGACCTTGGCCTCGACGCCACCCTCCCCCGAGCCAACCAGCACCCGAACAACATCTGGAGCCTGCACGGCTACCACGAGTGTCTGACCCGCCTCGGCAAGTCCGAGCAGGCTCCACTCGTCAAGCAGCTGCTCGATCTCGCGTCCGTGCACGCCGACGTGCCGGTCACGGCGTCCTGTGCCTGCCGCATGAGCGCCTGAGCGCAGCACCCTGTCGCTGAGTCGTTTCGGCGTGCTCGCAGCACCGCGTCAGCGCAGGATCAGCGCCAAGATCGACGCATACGTCACGACGAGCAGCCCGCCGATGGGCCGGCCGAGGTGACCCCGGCGGGTCAGCAGGACGAGCGCGAGAGGCAACGCCGCGGCAGCGACTGCGGTCAGGGTGATCGCGGTCGCACCCGGCAGCTCCAGCGGCCGGGCGAGTGCGGCCAGCCCCAGAGAGACCGTCGCGTTGTAGGCCGCGGAGCCCACCATCCCGGCTACCGCGACGTCTGCCACCCGGTGCCGAGCCGCGGCGAAGACCAGCGCCAGCATCTCCGCGCTCGTCGCCAGGGCGAGAACCGTGAGCCCGACGGTCGAGTCGGTGACGCTCAGCGTTTCGGTCAGCCGCTCGGCGGCGCGTACGGCGACCCAGCCGCCGGCGACCATGAAGACGATGCCGGCCAACGTCAACGTGAGCCCGACTGCCGGTGAGCGGCCTGCCGGCTCATCGTCGCCTTCGAACAGCTCGGCCACCTCACCGATCACCGGTGGGACCCGCTCGCGCCGCCACACCACGACCACTCCGGCCACGTACGCCACGACCAGCCCGCACCCCTCCGCACGACCCACGTGCCCGTTCAGCAGCACCAGCACGGCGAGGGAACCGGCGACCGCTGCCGCGCCGGCGTACTGCTTGACCCGGCGGTTGACCGGCAGCGGGGAGAGGAGCGCCGCAAGCCCCAGCGCGAGCGCCAAGATCACGACGTTGGCGCCGATGACGTCGCCGGCGGCGAGTGCCGGGTGGCCGTCCAGCGAGGCGAGGACGGCGGTGACAGCCTCCTCCGGTTCGGCGCCCGCGAGCAGCAGACCGACGGCGAAGACGGACAGGCCCAGCTTGCCGGCTGCGGCGCTGACGTTGCCGGCGAACCACTCGGCACCGAGGACCAGCAGCCCAGCCCCGGCGAGCAGTCCCAAGGTCGCCAGCAGCACCGGCTACGCCACGACCTGCGTCACCGGCATCGCCGAGTCGGCGTCCAGCGCCAGCTTCGACGGTGGCCGGCCGCGCGCGACGAGCTCGGCTCCGAGCGCGGCCACCATGGCGCCGTTGTCGGTGCACAGTCGCGGTGACGGGACGCGCAACAGCACACCCGCAGCCGCACAGCGCTCGGCCGCCATCGCGCGGAGCCGAGAGTTGGCGGCCACACCACCGGCGACGAGCAGGTGCTCTACTCCGTGCTCGCGGCAGGCGGCGACCGCCTTGCGGGTCAGGACGTCGCAGACCGCCTCCTGGAAGGACGCCGCCACATCAGCCAGCGGAACGCCCACACCGCTTGCCTCGCGCGCCTCGACCCAGCGCGCCACAGCGGTCTTCAATCCCGAGAAGGAGAAATCGAAGCGGTGACGCTGCAGGTCTCGACCCGAGCTGAGTCCACGGGGGAACTCCACAAACGCCCGGTCGCCGTTGCCTGCGACCCGGTCGATGTGCGGGCCACCCGGAAACGGCAGCCCGAGCAACCGGGCCACCTTGTCGAACGCCTCTCCGGCCGCATCGTCGAGCGTCGTGCCGAGAGGTGAGATTTCACCGGTGACGTCGCGGACGAGCAACAGCGAGGAGTGGCCTCCGCTCACCAGCAGTGCAATGCACGGCTCCGGCAGCGCGCCCCGCTCGAGCTGGTCGACGGCTACGTGCGCGGCGAGGTGGTTCACCCCGTAGAGCGGCCGGTTGAGAGCCAGCGCCAATCCCTGCGCAGCGGCAACGCCCACCAGGAGTGCGCCGGTGAGTCCCGGCCCACTGGTCACAGCGACCGCGTCCACATCGTCTAGCTGGACGTCGGCGTCGCTGCACGCCCGCTCGATCATCGGCAGCATCGCCTCCAGGTGTGCTCGACTGGCCACCTCCGGCACCACACCACCGAATCTGGCGTGCTCCTCGACGCTGGACGCGAGCGCGTTCGCCAGCAGGCTCCGGCCGCGGACGATGCCGACCCCGGTCTCGTCGCAGGACGTCTCGATGCCCAAGACCAGTGGTTCGTCGCTCACGCGAGCATTCTGCCGAGAGGTCACGTCCCGGCGCTGGTCCGGAGCTCTGCCGGTAGGCCCAGGTACCGTCCGAACCGTTCGGTCACCGCCGCCAGCGCTTCGCTCTGCTCGGGGGTGAGCGGCCCGTACAGGCTGGCGTCGACGACCACCCTGTTCTTGGCGAGTGCTCGTCGCCACGTGCCGACCGTTACACCGTCGATCACCACCGCGCGGTCGAGGAACCGGGACTGCGGGCCGGCGTGGCTTAGGACGGCACGCACGCTGCGGTATGCCACCAAGGTCTCGTCGAACGTCGGGACGAGACACGCCGCCATCGAAGCGACCGGTCCGGGGGCTACACCGGTCGGGTCGGCGTACCAGCGGACGCGGTGCTCGTCCTCGGCCCAGGCGACGTGGTCGCCGACGAGATCGAGGCCGGCCTTGGCATCGGCGACCGTGAGGCTGGACCAGGAGGTGAAGTCATCGACGGTCGCCGGGCCGTGGCTGCGAAAGTAGCGCAGCACCAGCTCGGCAACCGCTGCCTCACGAGGCAACGCCGCGGCGAGGGGCGCTCGGCGGTCGAGCAACGTGTAGGTATGGCTCTTCACTCGGCGCGGCCCGCTGCAGAGCAGCTGTTCCAGCTCGGCGGACATGAGCAGGTGGGGCAGCCGCTGCCCGCCGGTGTCGACACCTCCCGCCTGCAGGCACCCGGCGAGCTCCGCGCGGGTGCGCGGTTCGCCGTCGTCCAACGTCCGGTGCAGGATCTCGTGGGCGCGGACCAGCGTTCGCCCGTCCAGTCCCAGCTCGGCGTATCGGGAGCGGCTGCGTGCTTGCACCCGTGGCCCGGTCAGCTGCAGCAGCCACCGGATGTCGGCGGGCGTGACGAAGTGCCAGGTCGGGCGCAGGACGTGGGTGCGCAGGATCTCGCCTCGGTCGCAGGCAGCCTCGACGTCGGCGTCGGTGCAGTCGCCGGTTCGCTGCCCCAGCGACCACTTCGCTTCGGCGTACTCCTGCGCCTGCACCGCCCCGAGCCAGTGCACCGCCTCGGCGGGACGCTCGAAGGATGCTCCGACGAGCCGCTGCTGGGCGAGCCGGCGGCGGACCGTCGTCAGTGGGTCGCCGAGCGCGGTCTCCGGCCGCGCGTCGTCATCCATGCCGGGCATTGTTCCAACCCGCTGGCTGCCAGGCTGGTCCGGTGAGCGCGGACGTACGCCAGGTCGGTTCGCTGGCGGAGGCGCTGGCGGCCTACGACGACCGGTTCCTGCGCTGGCAGGTGACGTCCGCCGGCTTCCAGGCCGCCTGGGTAGGACAACGTGCCGTCGTCATCCACCGGTTGCGCGGCACTCAGCCGCAGCTGATCGTCCTGGGCCACGGACCGCAGGTCACCGAGCCGCTGGAGCTCGCGGCGGCGGTCCTTCCGTCCCAACAGCTCGCCGACGGGTCGGTACGCCTGACGATCGAGTCGCGGGCGGCGCCATACCTACCGGCCAGCCTGCGACTCGCAGCGGAGAAGACCGACGCCTGGGAGTGGATGTGGACCCGCGCGGAGCCTCCGCCCGTCCCAGGCGAGGAGGCGGTGCGCTGGACCGACGACATGGACCCCGTGCTGACCCTGCTGGCTCACGCCAACCCCCGCCACCACGGCCGGCCCGGCGACCCGGACATTCGCGGCTGGGCCGGGGTGTACGAGGCCGGCTCGCTCGTGTGTGCCGGTGCACTCGCCGACCTCGACACCGGCGCCGCGCACCTGCGCTCGATCACCACGGCACCGCAGTCGCGCGGGCGGGGCCTGGGGGCTGCGGTCAGCGCATTCCTCGCCCGGGCGGCGCTGCGGTCACATCCCCCAGCTGTCACGCTGGGCCTCTACTCAGACAATGCAACGGCCCGCCGGCTCTACACCCGGCTGGGTTTCCAGCCGTCGCACGCGCTGCTCAGCGGACCGCTCGTCCGGCACGACTGACTGGCTTAAATAGATGGTTGTCTATGTTGACTTCCGTTCACGGGCGTGGCAGTCTTCCCAGATATAGAAGCCTGTCGATATCTGGAGGAACCCATGTCCCGAGTCCAGCTCGCGCTCAACGTCGACGATGTCGACGAGGCGGTCGCGTTCTACACCAAGTTGTTCGACACCGAGCCGGCCAAGCGTCGTCCCGGCTACGCCAACTTCGCCGTCACCGAGCCGCCGCTCAAGCTCGTTCTGCTGGAGAATCCGGGCAAAGGCGGCTCTCTCAACCACCTTGGTGTAGAAGTCGACGACACCGACGCTGTAGACGCGGCGCAGACGCGCCTGGCAGCGCACGGCCTCGCCTCGGTCGACGAACGCGGGACTACCTGTTGCTACGCCAAGCAGGACAAGTTCTGGGTCGAGGGTGCGCCCGGGGGCGAGCCGTGGGAGATCTACACCGTGCTCGCGGACAGCCACACGTTCCGGGACGAGAACGCCGACACCTGCTGCGGGAGCGCCGACCGACAGGGAGCAGAGGGTGCGGCGGCAAGCTGCTGCTGACTGGCGCAAAGTGGCGGCGCACCCCCGGTGACTGGCGCCAAGTGGCTGGATGCCGACGGCGAAACCAGCCGGTTTGCGCCACTCGGGCGAGGGTCCCGTCAGCGCTCCCGGGTGCGCAGCCCCACGCGCATCACCAGCGCATCGCAGCCGTCGGCGTAGTAGCGCCGTCGCCGCGACAGCTCCTCGAACCCGAACCGGCTGTAGAGGCGGGTCGCTGCTGCATTGTCCGCGCGGACCTCGAGGAACACCTCGCTGCACCCGCCCTCCTGCGCGCGTACCAGCAGCTCGGCAAGCAACGCCGAGCCGATGCCGCGGCGTTGCGCACCCGCCGCCACCGCTATCCGCCGGACGTCGCCGGTCTCCGCCGCAATCCCGAGCACCGCATATCCGAGCAGCCCATCGTCGCGCTCGGCGACCAGCGCCAGCCGAGTCGCCACCTCGCTGGAGAGTTCCGCCCGAACGGAGGCCTCGCTCCACGCGTCCGCGCCGAGCACGGCCGCCTCCAGCTCAGCGAGCGCTGCCACGTCGGAACCGGTTGCCGCTCGAAGCCTCACCGGACCGGCTTACGGGAGGCCGGCTCGGCGACGTCGGGTTTGCGCAGGTACAGCGGCTGCGGCTCGAGCAGCGCGACGGCGCCCTCGGCGACGGCGCGCGCCAGCACACCGGCCGCGGGGTCCAGCGGCTCCCGCGCGTTGGGGAAGGCAGTGGGGTAGAGCTGCCCGCCGCGGCCCACGACCGGCTGCTCGGTCGCGATCTCTGCCGGCTTCGCCACGCCGGGACCGCTGACACGGGTGCGCGCGCCGTCGTATGACGCCCAGTAGACCTCCCGCCGTCGGGCGTCGGTAGCAACCATGAACCGGCCGGCTCCGGGTCCGGCTGCGGCGGCGAGTACGTCGAGCGTGCACACCCCGTGCACGGGCACTGCCAGCACCGCGCCGAGAGTGCGAGCGGTCATCACACCCACCCGGAGGCCGGTGTAGGGGCCGGGGCCGACCCCGACGGCCACGTGCGTGAGGTCGCGGGCGGATGCGCCCACCTCCCCCAGTACGTCGGCGACCGCCGGCGCGAGCAGCTCGGCGTGCCGCTTCGCGCCAGAGCCCGACCGCTCGGCAATCACCTGGTCGCCGTCGTAGAGCGCCACGCTCACGACCGCGGTGGCAGTGTCGAGCGCGAGCAGCAGCACGCGAGACAGGTTAGGTGCCCTCACTCACCTGCTACGACAGCCGCCAGCGGCACGCCGCTCCACCGGCGCCCTATGGCGATGATCCGCAGCTGCCGCGACTCGTCGCCGGCGGCCTCGTCCCCGCGGTGCCGGGTGATCGCCACCTCGAGCCGGTCCTCGGCCAGTCCCTCGGCGAGACCGCCACCCCACTCGACGACGGTGACGGCCTCGTCGAGCGAGGTGTCCAGGTCGAGGTCGTCCAGCTCCGCCATACCGGAGAGCCGGTAGGCGTCAGCGTGTACCAGCGCCGGACCGTCGCCGCTGGAGCGGTGCTCGCGGGCGAGGACGAACGTGGGCGACGTCACGGGACCGGTCACGCCCAAGCCGGCGGCGATCCCTTGGGTGAGCGTCGTCTTGCCGGCGCCGAGCTCACCGGTGAGCAGCACCACGTCACCGGCCCGCAGCAGCGTGGCCAGGCGGGCTCCCAAGGCACGCATGCCGGCGGGGGTGGCGGCCTGTGCACCGACCGCGGTCACGGCCGCTCGCGCAGCAGTGCGGCCACGACTGCGAGGTCTTGACGCAGCGCGGTCATCGGCGTCCCCTGCGGCCCGAAGCGCAGCGCCGCAGCGGGGTGGTAGGTCGGCACCAGGAGGCAAGCGCCGAAGCCGTGCGGCCGGCCGTGTGCCTCCGCGAGCCGGGTCGAGCGACCCAGAGCCCACGCCAGCGCCGTCGCGCCAAGCGTGACGACGACAGCCGGGTCGATGAGCTCGACTTGCCGGTCGAGCCACGGGCGGCAGGTACGCATCTCGATGGCGCGCGGCGGGCGGTTGTCAGGTGGACGGCACTTCACCACGTTGCAGACAGCGAGCTCCGCGCGCGCCAGTCCAACCTCGGCCAGCAGGGTGTCCAGGAGCTGGCCGGAGCGGCCGATGAACGGCAGGCCGCCGGCATCTTCGGCCGCACCAGGCGCCTCGCCCACCAGCAGGACGCGGGCACCGGGCGGGTAGACGCCGGGGACGACGCGGGTGCGGCTCAGCGACAGCGGGCACGCCGGGCAGCCAGACATCGCGGCTGCCAGCGCCGACCAGGACGGCATGCCCGGCGCAATGGCGGCCGGGTCGGTTTCGACCGAAGGCCCGGAGGCCGCGGCTACCACGACCGGACGAGGCGACCCGAGCCGCTCAGCCGCCACGCCCGCCCACCTCGGCAGTGCGGTGACCCATTGGCTCGTCCTCGCCGACGTAACGGCGCGCCACTCGGGGCCCGATGCGGGTCACGATCTCGTAGGAGATCGTGCCGGCGGCATCGGCCCAGTCTTGGGCACTCGGCTCGCCATCCTCGCCGCTCCCGAACAGCACCACCTCATCCCCAGCGC
>DATHBP010000208.1:0-7634 GCA_035296085.1 Nocardioidaceae bacterium
GGGTCGGTAGCGCTCACTGCCCTCCTCGAGCCAGCGGTGACGGGCTCTGCGTGCATCGTAGGCGGGCGCCACTAGCCTGAGCGCTCGCCAGCGACGGAGCCTCAATCGACGAAGGGCGCGGGCCTTGCGCATCACGGTGATCGGCTGCGGCTACCTCGGCGCCACGCACGCAGCGTGCATGGCAGAGCTCGGCTTCGATGTCCTGGGTGTGGACACAGACGCTGACCGTGTCGACCTGCTGGCTCAGGGCCGGGCGCCGTTCTATGAGCCGGGACTCGACGACCTGCTGGCCGCCGCCGTAGTACGTGGACGGCTCCGCTTCACCACCTCCTACGAGCGGGCTGCAGAGTTCGGTGACGTCCACTTCCTGTGCGTGGCCACCCCGCAGCGCGACGGGGAGCTCGCGGCGGACCTGTCGTACGTGTACGACGCCGTCGACAGCCTCGCCCCGCTGCTGCGGCGGCCGTGCGTCGTGGCCGGCAAGTCCACAGTGCCGGTCGGCACTGCGGCGCAGCTGGCGGATCGCTTGACGAAGCTGTCCCCCGCCGGGTCGGGCGTCAGCCTGGCGTGGAACCCCGAGTTCCTCCGCGAGGGTCACGGGCTCACCGACACGCTGCACCCGGACCGGCTGGTGTTCGGGCTGGACAGCGACCCGGCAGGCTCGGCCGAGAAGGCGTTGCGAGAAATCTACGCAGCGCCGATCGCTGCCGGCACCCCGGTCGTGGTCTGCGACTTGGCGACGGCCGAGCTGGTGAAGGTCGCCGCGAACGCTTTCCTGGCCACCAAGATTTCGTTCATCAACGCCATGGCCGAGCTGTGCGAGGCCAGCGGCGCGGACGTCACGGTGCTCGCGGAGGCACTCGGGCACGACCGGCGGATTGGCCGCAGCTTCCTGAACGCAGGGCTCGGGTTCGGCGGCGGCTGCCTGCCAAAGGACATTCGCGCGTTCATGGCGCGAGCCGGGGAGCTTGGCGCGGAGGAGGCGTTGACGTTCCTGCGCGAGGTGGACGCGATCAACCAGCGCCGTCGGCAACGCGTCGTCGACATGGCGAGCGAGCTGCTCGACGACAGGTCCTGGACCGACACCCGGGTCGCCGTCCTCGGTGCGGCGTTCAAACCCGACTCCGACGACGTCCGCGACTCCCCAGCGCTCAACGTCGCGGGGCGACTGCACCTGTTCGGCGCGTTCGTCAGCGTGTTCGACCCGCGAGCGATGGAGACGTCACGAGCACTGTGGCCCACCCTCCACTACGCCAGCTCCGTCGAGGAGGCATGCGCGGGCGCGCACGTCGTGCTGCTGCTCACCGAGTGGGCAGAGTTCCGGGCGCTCCAACCCGAGGCATTGGCAGACGTCGTGGCCACCCGCGCCATCGTGGATGCCCGCAACTGCCTCGACCCGGCCACCTGGCGCGGTGCAGGCTGGGTCTACCGCGGGATGGGACGGCCCTGAACGTGACCGCCGGCTCCGATCCCTTCGCGCGCCGGGTGTTCCTCCACATCGGCCTGCACAAGACCGGGACGACGTACCTCCAGAACACGTTCCGGGTCAACGCACGGGAGCTGATGGACGAAGCGGTCCTCTACCCGACGGACAGTGCACGGCCGGTGCAGACCCTGGCCGTGGCGGACCTCATGGGTCGTCGCCCACAGGGAGCGACGGACACCCGGATCTCTGGCGCCTGGCCGAGCCTGGTCGACACGGTGAACTCCAGCGACGCGCCGACCGCGTTGCTCAGCGACGAGCATCTCAGCCTGGTCAGTCCCAAGCAGGCGCGCCGGGCCGTCCGGGCGTTCGCCGAGCGCGAGGTCCACGTCATCGTGACCGCCAGAGACCTGGCCCGGGTGCTGGTGTCGGCGTGGCAGGAGGACGTGAAGAACGGCGCTGCGTGGACCTGGGCCGAGTTCTCCGCGGCCGTCAAGGACCCCGGCGCCGCGTCGAGGAGTCCCGCTCGCGGGTTCTGGCTGCGCCAGGACCTACCGGCGATCCTGGCCACCTGGCAGTCCGCCGTCCCACGGGAGCGCCTGCACGTGGTCACGGTGCCGCCGGCGGGTGCATCCTCGGTGGCGCTGCTCGACCGCTTCGGATCGCTCGTCGGGTTCGACCCGAAGCGGCTGACGCACGAGCCCCCCTGGGTCAACGAGACCATCGGCCTCGCCGGCACGGAGGTCATCCGCCGGCTCAACGAGCGGCTCGGGGGCAGGCTCAACCAGCGCCAGTACGACCGGGTGGTGAAGCTCACGATCGTGCGGATCCTTGGGGAGCAGACCGAGCCGGTGCGTTTCGCCCTGCCGCCGGAAGACCTCGACTGGGTACGTGAGCGCGGCCAGCGGATGATCGACGAGCTCCGGGACGCGGCGTACCCGGTCGTCGGCGACCTCGACGAGCTGGTCCCCCGGCCAGCGTCGGGGCGCCGCCCAGACGACGCGAGCGAGGCAGAGCTGACCGACGCCACGCTGGCTGCGCTGACCGGGCTCGCGGAGCGCTACGCGAAAGTCTGGTGGGCGCGACGAGACCCCGACGGCGACACGATCTCCGAGGACCGCTGGACGCGCGTGTCGAGCAGCGCCCGCGCGGTGGTCTACCGGGGGCAGCGGGTCGCCGCCCGCTACGCCGACCGGTCGACGCTGATGGGCAAGGCGCTGGACCGCTACCTCAAGCTGCGCGCTCTGTCACGCGACCGCGCGGCAGGGGGGCGCAAGGCCGCTGGCTAGTCCGACGGCTCTCGGCTTGCCGCGCGTACTGCCTCGCCCTTGGCGTGTGCCTGCTCGGTGAGCCTCACCTGGAACTGCGTCATGGCCGCCCTCAGCGTCTCGTCGGATGCGGCCAGGATGCGAACGGCAAGCAGGCCAGCGTTGCGCGCGTTGCCGATCGCCACGGTGGCAACGGGAACGCCGGCCGGCATCGAGACGATGGACAGCAGCGAGTCCCAGCCGTCGAGATGCGCCAGTGGCACCGGGACGCCGATCACCGGCAGCGGGGTGACCGCGGCGAGCATGCCTGGCAGGTGAGCCGCACCGCCCGCGCCAGCAATCAGCACCTGCAGACCGCGCTGCGCTGCGCTGGCGCCGTAGTCGAGCATCTCTCGCGGCATCCGGTGCGCCGAGACGACATCCGCCTCGTACGCCACCCGGAACTCCGCGAGTGCCGTGGCCGCCGCCTCCATCACCGGCCAGTCGGAGTCCGACCCCATCACGATCCCTACGCGCGGCTGACCGGTCATGGTTCCCCTTCCCCGTCGGGCAGGTCGCCCCGCAACCAGGCAGCGGCGTGCCGTGCCCGCTCGCGGACGTCCGCGAGGCCGGCGCCGTACGCCGTGACGTGACCCACCTTGCGACCCGGCTTGACGTCCTTGCCGTAGAGGTGCACCCGCAAGCTCGGGTCGCGGGCGAAGACGTGCGGGAGCCCGTCGTGCAGCGCTGACACTTCGCCGCCCAGAACGTTGACCATGACCGCCCAGGGCTGCCGCGCCAGCGGAGAGCCGAGCGGCAGGTCGAGCACGGCACGCAGATGGTTCTCGAACTGATTCGTGATCGCGCCGTCGATGCTCCAATGGCCGGTGTTGTGCGGACGCATCGCCAGCTCGTTGACCAGGAGGCGGTCATCAGCGGTCTGGAACAGCTCGACCGCGAGAACCCCCACGACGTCGAGCTCCCCGGCGATGCGCAGCGCGAGCCGCTGCGCGCGCAGGGCCAGCTCATCGCTCAGCCCGGGCGCCGGTGCAACCACCTCGACGCAGACGCCATCGCGCTGCACCGACTCCACCACCGGATAGACCGCCGTCTGGCCGGACGGGGCGCGGGCCACCACGACGGCCAGCTCACGGCGGAAGTCGAGCCGCTCCTCGGCGACGTACTCGGTCACCGGCTCGCCGTCGAGCCCCGTTCGTGGGCCGCCCTCGAGGCCGGTGTCACCCGCTGACTCGGCAAGCCAGACACCCTTGCCGTCGTACCCGCCACGCGACGTCTTGACCACCACCGGCCAGCCGACCTCATTGGCGAACCCCGACACGTCGCCGGCTGTCGCCACCACCCGGTGTCGGGGACACGGGACGTCGAGCGCCGTGAGCCGGCGGCGCATCTCGGCCTTGTCTTGCGCGTGTGTGATGGCGGCGGAGCCCGGGCGACAGACCACACCATCAGCTTCCAGGGCGCGCAGTACGGCTTTGGGTACGTGCTCGTGGTCGAACGTCAGCACGTCGACACCGCGGCAGAACTCGCGCACGGTCGCGAGGTCGCGGTAGTCACCGACGAGGCAGTCCGGGGTCACCTGGGCAGCGGAGTTGTCAGCGGCCTCCGCCAGCACTCGCAGTCGAACGCCGAGAGCGATGGCGGCCTGCTGGGTCATCCGCGCAAGCTGCCCGCCGCCGATGACACCGACCACTGGGGGGCTCACGCCACGACAGCGTAGAGGCGCAGCGACGTACGCTGGCTGCTTGGCCTCTCCAGCCGTGCGCGACGGTGTGCTGAGCCGTGCCCTCGCCTACGTTCACCTGCGCAGCCACGAGCTCGCCAAGTTCGGTCTCATCGGCCTCGTCGGTTACGTCGTCGACGTGGGCATCTTCAACCTGCTGCGCTTTGGCGGCACCGAGGGGCCGCTGCACGACAAGCCGCTCACCGCGAAGGCACTGTCGGTCATCGCCGCGACACTCGTCACCTACGCCGGCAACCGGCACTGGACCTGGCGCGGCCGCGGGCGGGTGCGCATGCACCGCGAGTACGCGTTGTTCTTCCTGCTCAACGGGATCGGCCTCGCGATCGCGCTGGCTTGCCTGTTCGTGTCGCACTACCTGCTCGACCTCACGAGTGCGCTGGCCGACAACATCTCCGCCAACGTCGTCGGCCTGGTGCTGGGAACGAGCTTTCGCTTCTGGTCCTACCGCACGTTCGTGTTCCCCCAGCTGGCCGGCCCCTCGGAAGCGCCGGCCACGGCAGAGCGCGTACGCAGTCAGCCCTGAGCGGGCGCGGGCCACACCGGCTCGCGCTTCTCGTTGAACGCAGCGACGCCCTCCCGCCGGTCCGCCGAGAAGGCCGTGTCGTGCCAGCAGGCGTTCTCAGCCTCGAGCGCACTGACCAGATCGGCGTCCCAGGCGGCGCGCATGGCGCGCTTGGCGTTGCGGACGCCGACCGGTGAGTTGCGGGCCATCGTGGCCGCAAGCTGGAGCGCGACCGCGCCGGCCTGCCCGGCGTCGGCGAGCCGGTCGACGACGCCGAGCCGATACGCCTCGGCGGCGTCCAGCCGGCGAGCGGTGAAGATCAGGTCGGCCGCACGGTTCCAGCCAACGCGTCGGGCGAGCAGCACCGTCCCGCCGCCGCCAGGGATCACCCCGACGCTCACCTCCGGCAGTCCGAAGACGGCGGTCTCGTCGGCGACGATCAAGTCGCAGGCCAAGGCCAGCTCGAAGCCACCGCCGAGGGCGTAGCCCTGCACCGCCGCCACCGCCGGCATAGGCAAGTGCAGCACGCCGGCATATGCAGCCCGGGCGACCGGTCGCTGCGCGAGGAGCTCGTCGTCGCTGAGGCGGTTGCGTTCCTTGAGGTCCGCGCCCACGCAGAACGCCTTGGCTGAGGACGAGGTGAGGACCACAGCCCGGACGGTCGGATCCGCAGCGAGCGCACTGGTCGCGTCGGCTATGGCTCGCGCCTGGTCGGTGGACACGGCATTCATCGCGGCCGGCCGGTCGAGGACCAGCTCGGCGACGTGGCCGCCGGTGCCGTGCCGCTCGACGCGTACGCCGGCGCCCGGTGCAGGCATCAGTGGCGGCCGCGTTCCGCGCGCACGGCCCGTACTGCCGACCGCACAGACACTGAGCCGGCAGCATCCCTGCGGCCCGCGACGGAGCGGCCCAGCGTGCGCAGCCGCGCGAATGGTCGCGACGCCGCCTGGTCGGACCGCGATGGCTGCCGGGTACCGCGGCGAGCGCTCGTCCGCCCCTCCTTGTCGCGTTCGGCCAGACGCTCGACAAGCGCCACGATGACGTCGTCCGCCGCGGCCAGCACCTCGGTGTCGGTCACCTCGTCGGGTGCAGGTACGTCCGCAGCGGGCCGTACGGGCAGCAAGTCCGCCAGGTCGCCGATCACGGGATAGCCCTTCCGTTGGAGGTCGGCGACTACCTGCTCGGAGCGCTCCAGCACCCAGTCGAAGTGCTCGGGCGGCAGAGCGAACCGACGTTGGTCGGGCCGCGCGGCCAGGACGTCGCGCGCCAGCCCCAGCTTGACGTGGCGCTCGTAGGCCGGCCACGAGACTCGGGCACGGATGCCGGGGTTGACCCGTCGCAACAGCTCGGCCTCCGCAGCACCGAGCGACTCGTTGAGCCGGTCGACGGCGGTGTCCCACGTCGCTACGTCCATACCGATCGACTCGGCGAAGCGGTTGACGAGCACGTCGCGAGGAGCACCGGGCGGCGGCACGGTGACCACCGTGATCCGCTCGGTGGGTACCGCCTCTCCCCATCTCGACAAGATCCCCACGACGTCTTGCTGAGCCCAAAAGCCCTTGGCCGGCTGGTTGGTCCACGGCGGTGGCTGCGTGACCGACGTGATGAACTCCGGCCAGCTCCACGCGTTCCAGTTCTTCAGTCGCTCCTGCCACGACGCCGGGATCGTCCTCCCGAGGTCGCGCGCCGTGAGCACGACGCGCACCTCGGCCGGCGCCAGGTCGGCCACGATCCGGCGCACCTGCCGCGGCTGGGCGATGCTGAGGCGTTCGGTGGAAACCACCGCGGTCGCGCCGGACCACGTGGAGATCATGCCCACCAGCCGGTCCCAGGCGCCCGCCGTCTTCTTCGGCCTGGCCGCGCTGCCAGCCACCCCCAGCACGTCCATGACCGCGTAGGCCTGCTCGCGAAGAGCCTCCTTGCCGGGAACCAAGACACCGTCCGCGGCGAGCGTCCGCCTGTTGTTCCACAGGACGTTCTGCAGATAGGTGGTGCCTGTCTTCCAGGTACCGATGTACAGGTAGACGGTGTCCGGCAAGACACACCTCTCCAGTGCGGGGTTTCACGGGCCATGGTCTCGATCCGGCTCATGGCCGGGCTCACTGTAGTAAAGGGCCGTCACCCGACCTTGAGCTGCGCACATCCACGGTGAGCAGAGCCGCGAACGCGAGCGCCTCAGCCGCCACGAACGCCCAGCAGACTCGAGCCAGCGGAGCAGGGCCCTGCACCGCATAGACCACGGCCGCGCCCACCGCTCCCACGACCCACGCAGCGGCGCTGGCGTGACTGCGGTTGCGTGCCATGGTGGCGACGGTGAGAACCAGGTTGCCCAGGGCCAATGCGCTCCCGGCCGCGACCAGCGACGAAGCCGGTGCACCTATCCGCACCTGGTCGCCGAAGACGAGCCGCACCAGCATCGGCCCCGCGAGCGCCCCGACGCCGGCAGCGAGCAGCGCCGCGGCGACCGTGCCGGCACCCACCCCGATGCGGAGCCGGCGCATGGCGGACCTGTTGCCTTCGACGACCAGGCGAGTGAGCTTGCCGGTCAGCTGTGACACAAGGCCGAGTGCCAGCGTGTACGGAGCCCGGAACAGCGCCAAGGCAGCAAAGAGTGCCGTCACCTCGGCCGGGGTGCCCCCACCCAGTGCGAGCACCACCGGCCCTCCGGTCAGCAGCGCCTGGCCCAGCAGCTGACCACCC
>DATHBP010000209.1:0-5461 GCA_035296085.1 Nocardioidaceae bacterium
CTGGCAGCTACTCAGCGGGCTGGCCGGATCAGCCCCTCCTGGGCCACCGACGCGGCGAGTGTGCCGGCAGCGGTGAACACCCGACCGGTGGAGAGCCCAAGCCCGCCGGAAGCGGAGGGGGAAACCTGGTCGTAGAGCAGCCACTCGTCGGCACGGAACGCTCGGTGGAACCACATCGCATGGTCGAGTGACGCCGTCTGAACCTCGGGCGTGCCGAGGACCAGGCCGTGCGGAACGAGCGTCGCGCCGAGCAACGTGAGGTCGCTCGCGTAGGCGAGCACGCAGGTGTGCAGCTCCGGGTCGTCGGGGAGGTCGCCCGCCGTGCGCAGCCACAGCCGTGCGGCCGCCGGATGTGCTGCCGGGTCGATCTCTCCGCCGGGCCGGGAGTTGCCGGCATACCGTACGTCCACCGCCGCCCACTCGCGTTCCCAATCTGCCGCGCTGCGCCCGGTCACCTGTTCGTACAGGTCGGCGAGCCTCGGGCAATCCTGCGGCAACGGGGTCGCCGGCATCGGGTCTTGGTGGTCGAATCCGCCTTCGCGGCGGTGAAACGACGCCGACATGTAGAAGATCGACCTGCCGTGCTGGCGGGCAACGATCCGCCGAGTGCTGAACGAACGGCCGTCGCGCACGCGCTCGACGTCGTACACGATCGGCACGGCCGTGTCGCCGGGCAGGATGAAGTAGGCGTGCAGGGAGTGCACGAACAGCTCGTCTTCGACAGTGCGGCCAGCGGCCACCAGCGCTTGGGCCGCGACCTGTCCGCCGAAGACCCGCTGCAGCGCCGTGTCGGGCTGGCGGCCGCGGAACAGGTTGACCTCGATCTGCTCAAGGTCGAGCAGGGAGACGAGCGCGGCCAGGGATTCGGGCACCGCCGCATCCTGCCAGCCGATGGCGCCGCTGCGCCGCGTCAGCGCTCGGGCTGGTCCTCAGGACGGTCGAGACCGGCGAGGAACCGCTCGAACTCAGCGCCCAGCTCCTCGGCCGTGGGGATGCTCTCGTCGCCGGCGAGCAGTGACGCCTCGGAAGCGCGCTGGAACGCGTCGTACTGCTGTTCGAGACCGGCGACGATCTCGCGTACCTCCTCGGAGTCCGCGATCTGGCTGCTGATCTGCTGCATCCGCTCCTCGCCCGCCGCGCGCAGATCAGTCGTGTCGAACGCCAGACCGGTTTGGCCGGACAGCGCCTCGATGAGCGCGACGGCGGCCGGTGGGTACTCGACCTGGGTGAGGTAGTGCGGGATGTGTGCGACGAAGCCCATCGCGTCGTGGCCCCACTCCCCCAGCCGCAGCTCGAGCAGCGCCGGAGCACTGGACGGCACGCGAATCTTGCCCCGCCACAGGTTCGGCCGACTCACCAGGTCAGGGCGGGTCGAGTGAGTGGTCTGCAGCACCGGTCTGGTGTGTGGGACCGCCATGGGGACCGAGCCGAACCCGACGACCAGTCCGACACCGAAGCGCTGCAGCAGCGAACGGACGGCGTTCGCGAATGCCTCCCAGCGCAGGTCAGGTTCGGGGCCGGTCATGAGCAGGTACGGCGTGCCCGAGGTGTCGTAGGCGGTGCGGACTGTCAGCCGGGGTACGTCGTACTCCTCATAGTGGTCCTCGGCGAACACGAGCGGCGGCCGCCGCCCGCGGTAGTCGTACATGGAGTCGATGTCGAAGCTGGCGATGACACGGCTGCCGGCCAATCCGGCGAGGTGGGCGCCCGCCAGCGTGGCGGCCGAACCGGCGTCGAGAAAGCCCTCCAACGCATGCACGAGCACCAACGGTGTCGGTGAGTCGTGAAGCTCGGGCACCTCGTCGACGACGTGGACGAGGGGGCTCATCTCAGACATCGGCCGCTCGTCGGTCGACGATCGTCTCGCCGCCTTCGACAGCGACCACCTCCACGATCTGCCGGGCGATGTCCTGCGCGGTGAGCCCCGCCTGGGCGAGGATCGCGGAACGGCTTGCGTGCGCGAGGAACCGGTCGGGGAGAGCGAATACCCGGGTGGGGGTCTGCACGGCCGCGTCGCGCAGCGTCTGGGCGAGGAGCATGCCGAACCCGCCGACCCGGACACCGTCCTCGACGCTGACGACGAGGCGGTGTCGAGCCGCGAACTCGACCAGCGTCGGGTCGAGGGGTTTGACCCAGCGGGGGTCGACCAACGTGACGCCGATGCCTTGTGCGCAGAGCCGCTCGGCGACCTCTGCACACAGGGCGGCCATGGCCCCGACCGACACCAGCAGTACGTCGAAGCTGCCGGTCCTGGCCAGCACGTCGCATTCGCCGGACCTGTCCAGGGCCGGCATCTCAGCCGGCGCCGCGCCTCTGGGGAACCGGACGACGGTGGGTGCATCGTCGACGTCGATCGCCTCCCGCAGCAGCTCACGCAACCGGCGGCCGTCGCGCGGAGCGGCTATGCGCAGCCCTGGCACGGCCAGCAGAAGTGAGAGGTCCCACATGCCGTGGTGGCTGGGCCCGTCCTCACCGGTGACGCCAGCACGGTCGAGGACGAACGTCACACCGCAGTCGTGCAGCGCGACGTCCATCAGCACCTGGTCGAAGGCGCGGTTGAGGAAGGTCGAGTAGATCGCGACGACCGGGTGCATACCGCCCATCGCGAGCCCGGCCGCGCTGGTCACGGCGTGCTGCTCGGCGATGCCGACGTCGAACACCCGGTCGGGGAATCTGCTGGCGAAGGCGTCCAGCCCGGTGGGGTGGAGCATGGCGGCGGTGATCGCTACGACGTGGGGGTGGTCTTCGCCGATGAGCACCAGCTCGTCGCGGAACTCGTGCATCCACGTCGCCCCGACCGACGACACGACTGGACCGGTGTCAGGGTCGAAGGCCGCAGTGCTATGCAGCCGATCGGCCTCGTCGAGCTCGGCGAAGCTGTAGCCGAACCCCTTCTTGGTCAGGCAGTGCACGATGACCGGTCCGCCGAACCCCTTCGCCTGCTCCAGTGCATGCTCGACCGCTGCCCGGTCATGGCCGTCGACCGGCCCGAGGTACTTGAGGCCGAGGTCCTCGAACAGGCCCTGCGGCGCGAGTACGTCCTTGAGTCCGCGCTTGATGCCGTGCAGCACGTCGTACATGGACTGGCCCACCAGGGGCGTACGGCCCAGCCTGGACTTGACCAGCTCGAGCACCTGCTCATAGCGCGGGTTGGTGCGCAGGCTGGTGAGGTGGGTCGCGAGGCCGCCGACCGTCGGGGTGTAGGAGCGACCGTTGTCGTTGACGATGATCACGAGGGGGCGGGTCTGGTCGGCAGCGATGTTGTTGAGCGCCTCCCAGGCCATGCCGCCGGTGAGTGCGCCGTCGCCGACCACAGCCACCACGTGGCGGCTCTCGCCGCGCAAGGCGTAGGCCTTGGCGAGCCCGTCGGCGTAGGACAGTCCCGTCGACGCGTGTGAGTTCTCGACGATGTCGTGCGGCGACTCCGTTCGGCTGGGATAGCCGGACATCCCGCCCTCTTGGCGGAGCCGGTCGAACCCCGCGGCACGCCCGGTCACGATCTTGTGGACGTACGCCTGGTGGCCGGTGTCGAAGACGATGCGGTCGCGTGGCGAGTCGAAGACTCTGTGCACGGCAAGCGTGAGCTCGACCACGCCGAGGTTGGGTCCGAGGTGACCGCCCGTACGCGAAACCTTGGTGATCAGGAAGTCGCGAATCTCACGGGCCAGGTCGTCGAGCTGCTCATCACTCAGCGCGTGGAGATCACGGGGCGACCGGATGGTCTCTAACAGCCCCACGTCGATGGTCCTCCCGGCAGTGCCGCAGTTCGCAACGGCTGGTCTCAGTGCGGTCCCGCAGGCATGCCTGCCTGGTGACACGAGTCTAGACGTCAGCCGCTGCGCCGCTCCGGACCTGATGTGCGCGGTATCGGAGCGGCATCGCCCTTCGCAGCCACCAGCCCGCTCCGCTCACAGCCTGGCGCGGAACCGCCGGCCGCGCAGCGCCTCTTCGACGAGGCCCACCGAGCGGCGCACGCCTTCCAACCTGGCCAGCTCGCGCTCCCATGTCTCGACCGCTGCCTCAACGGCTTCTGCGTCGAGGTAGTCACGCAGTGCGGTGCGGCACTCGCCCAGCCCGCGCTTTGCAGCTGCCTGGCAAGCCTCGACGTGCAGCGCCGTGAAGCGCACAAGCACCACCAAGTGGCGCAGCAGGAGTGGGTAGCCACGAAACTCCGGTGGACTGATGTCGAGCAGCCAGGCCATCGCGGTGCGCTCCCAGCCTGGCGCGTCCGGTGGACGCACCTCGCGTGGCCAGCCTGGTGGCGCTACGAGAGGGGTCACGGGGATCGACCCAGATCCGGCGTCGGCGAGTCGCCCAAGCTCGGTGTCGGCCAGCCACCCGCACCAGCTGTCGGCGAGCGCCCGACGGCGGAGGCCGGCGAGCGGCCGGTGACCCAGCGCACTCGGCCGGGATCTCGATGGTTGGTATTTCGCAGCGGGTCACGGCCGACCCACGGCGGTGGGTGGAAGTCGGGGTGCCCGTCGGCGCCGAGACTGACGCGCCACTCACCGCGGTGGATCAGGCGATGGTGGTAACCGCAGAGCAGCACAGCGTTCTCCAGTGAGGTCTCTCCCCCGTCGGCCCAGTGCTGGATGTGATGGCCCTGGCACCAGCGCGCCGGTCGGTCGCAGCCAGGAAACGCGCAGCCTCGGTCGCGAAGCACCAGGGCTCGGCGTAGAGCGCCGGTGAACAGGCGGCGCCGCCGTCCCAACGAGAGCGGCACACCGGCCACATCGAGCGCTGCCGACGCCAGCACGGCGTCGCATCCGATGCGGCGGGCCGCTTGAGCGGAGAGAAGGCCGCCGTCGTCCATCTGCGCCACACCACTGCCAGCCCAGCCAGCGGCTGGGCCACCCGCGGAGGCAGGCACGTCGCGGAGTCCATCGGCAGTCACGGTAAGGACCAGCTGGGGCGGCTCACCACCGCTGTCGGGAAGCTCGCCGGACTGCAGCGCTCGACGGCACAACTCCACGAGTGCGTCGGCGTAGCGCTGTGACGCCGTGCGGCGGTCAGGCCCTTCGGCCGTCGCGGGCAGCGGAGCAGCCAGCGGGTCGAGAGCCGTGCGCACAGTGGCGCCGCCTTCGGCATCGAGGTGACCGGAGACGAAGACGCCGCCGTCACCGTCGGAGGGCATCGAGAAGCGCCGGCGAGCGAAGGCGCGCGCTTCCTGCGCCTCGAGCCGCCGGCCTTCGTCTGCGTCCACACCGTCAGGGTCGAGGACAGCCCAGATGTGGATGCCCAGCCGGCGCAGCTCGTGCGGGTCGTGGCGCCCGGAGCTCTCGATGAGCAGCGCTTCCGCTTGCCCCTTCTCCGTGGACCCAGCCGAACGCGGTGCATGGCTCAGCACATCTGCGATGGCGGCGGCCTGCTCACTGCTCAGCGCACCGGCTGAGAGCGCAGCGGCAGTCGCCTGCAGGGGCCCATCGAGGGCGCGCGCCAGCTCAACATCCCGCCGCGCGCG
>DATHBP010000210.1:0-9094 GCA_035296085.1 Nocardioidaceae bacterium
GGGGGCTAGGCGCCCCTGTTGCCACGCTCTCACGGCGGTGAGTGAACCGGCCAGAACGAAGCACCAGGTGGCTGCATGGAACAGGCCGTCCGCCAGGGTGTTCGCTTCCAGGCCGGCCAGCGTGGTGACAGGGAAGTCGTCAAGGTCACTGACCATGTGGTGCCACTGCAGGATCTGGTGCAAGACGATGCCGTCGATGAAGCCGCCGAAGCCCAGACCGTAGAGCAGCCCAGAGATGGTCGACGGCCGCCGGCGGCCGTTGCGGGGTCCGACTGCCGCACTCGACACAGATTGAAATCTATCGGCGTGCCGTCAGGGATTGATCGGCCGGCCAAGCCGTGCGCCCTGCCCGCCACGGTGCGGCAAGGGCACCGGGACATGATCCAGCGTTGGCTGCGTGCAAGCTGCGGACCGTGCCACCGGCTGCCTTTGGCGCCCACGAAGTGAGGGTGTTTGCGTCGAACGCGGCTAGCCCAGAGCGCGGCTGCCCGCTGGCGCTCGTGAAGGCACCGCCGACATACCCACGCCCGGTCGTGCCGCTCGCCAAGAAGCGGACGACCCGGTTGGCGGAGCCGGAGAACGACGTTGGCGCCCCGGTGGTCGGGTTGACCACGGCGAGCCTGGTATGCGCCTGGCCTCTAACCGTGGTGAATGCCCCGCCCAGGGCGACCCCAGCTGGTGTTGTGGCGATGGCCCGCACTGCCCCACTCGCGTTGGGGTTCCAGGCCAGCAGCTGCCCGGTGTCGGCGTCGATCGCTGCGACGTTCGAGGACCCGGGTTCTGGGGACCGCCGACAGCTGCGGACCGCGAGCACTCATCAAGCCCAGCCGTTCACAGGGAGTCCTCGAGGCGATCCAAGACTGCGATGACGGCGCCGAGCCCGATGAAGAAAGCCAGCAGCGCCAGGACGATATGACTGAGCTCCGCCGTCACCCGCCTTGTCCTCTCCAGTGGCCAGGGGGCCCAGCGGACTGGCGCGGCGGGAGCGACCGCAGGCGGCTCGCTCCGACACCTGGTTGGTGTTTCGGGCTAGTCAACGGGTTGACGAACGCTGCGAAGACTCGTTGTTGTGGGCACTGGGCTAGCGCTCACGGCTTCGAGCCTGGTACGTCTGCGCCGAAGCTCGCGAACCAGGCGGCGCTCCATGGCAGCTAGCGCACAGAGGTCGCGCCACTCCGCATGCTCCGCTTCGGACATAGGCGAGCGCGACTTCGTCGGTACGCTCGACAGCCTGATCGCTGCGTGCACCTGAATGAGGTCTTGAAGGAGTTGATGGGCACTCAGGCGCTGAAAGTCGATCACTGCCTCGGTTCCTCTCTCGGCGCGGGACGACTTTCGCTCACGTCCATGGTGGGTTCCTTGGCGAGCCCGCGTAGGGAAGAGGTCTAGGAGCTGCCGACATGACGCGGCCCTCTTGGGATCAGCGGTCGCAGGGACCCAAGGCCGCGAACACAAGCCTGCGCACGTACCTGGAAACAAGCGTGCGCACGTGCCTGGAAATGGGTGGCTGGGCTGATCCTGCCTGCTGCCGCGCGAACCTTCATGCCCCAAGCGCGATTTCACGTCATATACAGCCGGGGAAGGCATCTTCAAATGTGCGGGGCATCCTGCGAACTATCAGGCACCTCAACAGCGGCGTCCCTGCACGTGTTCGAGCACTTGCGGGGGCGACGTGACACTCACGCACGCGTAATGTGCGGAGTGTGAACGCTGGGCGAGCGTCGGGCGCCTCGAGTGACCCAGGCGAAAGCCCTGACTTCTCGGCGCTCATCCCGATGGTCCGGCGTATCGTCGGCGCGCGGCTGAGTGACCGTGCCACGATCGACGACATCGTCCAGGAGACGCTCGTGCGGGTGCTCGGAGCAGCCGATCGTATCGATCCGGGGATGCTGGAGCCTTATGCCATCGCAACCGCGAAGAACACCGTCGCAGCGTTGTTCAAGCAGCGTGATCGCCATTCCCGCAATCAGCACCGCGTCGTCGATCTCCGGGCGGCGGATGTGCCAGGTGACGACCTGCTCGCAAAGGAGCAGCAAGCCGCCATCGCCAAGGCCCTCGCACGCCTTCCGGAGAGTGATCAACGAGTGCTCGTGGCGCACGAGGTACAGGGGCAAGACACGCGCTCCCTTGCCGCCGAAAGAAGCTCGACCGCTGGGGCGATCGCCGCGCAGCTGAACAGGTCGCGCGCTCGGCTAAGGGTCGAGTACTTGCTGGCATACGAGCGCGCACAACCGTCGACCGACCGCTGCCGAACTGTGTTGCTCGCACTGTCGAGTGGCGACCGACGACGTCAGCGTGAGGTGGATGCCGGGCGCCATCTCCTGGAGTGCGAGTTCTGTGCCCGGCTCAGCGCGCCGTTGATGGACCGCGCGAAAGACAGCGGCGACGAGGTCCGCATCCGCATCCGCACCGACTCCGACATCGTGGTGGCTCGGCAGGCCGTGCGCGACATAGCGGCGCGGCTGGGATTCACCGCCACAGAGCTCACGATGATCGCGACCGCCGTGTCCGAAGTGGCCCGCAACATCGTGCGGTTCGCCAGCGCGGGGGAAATTATCATCCAAACGCTCAGTATCCCGCGCAGTGGTGTCCGGGTGGTCGCTGTGGATACGGGCCCTGGAATCCCCGACGTGGAACAAGTACTGGCGGATGGATACAGCACATATCGCGGGCTGGGCATGGGTCTCCCTGGCGCCCGCCGGTTGATGGATGAGTTCGCGCTCGCATCAGAAGTGGGTCGGGGAACAACGGTCACCATGACAAAGTGGAGCCAGGAAGGAAGACCATGAACGAGGACACCCACGCGGTCGACCACAAAGAGCAAGACGGTTCACCCGACGAAGGGGGCGAGAACCAAGACCAGCTCCTGCCTCAGCTGGTTGCTCACCTCCACGAGTACCGGACGCGATTGCGCCAGGAGTGGGCTCGCCGGATCGAGGCGGCTCACCTACTGCAGGCAATGAGCCCGCAGGAGATGTCAGCTGAAACGATCTCGGTTTACGACAACTACGTGGAGGTGCTCGAGACTGGAAGCGTCGAGGCGCTGCAGTACTACGCGCGCGACCTTTCCGAACGCATCATTCCACGAGGCGTGGAGACGCACGAAGTGGTTGGCATAGTGCTGTTGCTCCGGGATGTCTTGGCTCGCTCACTGTTCGAGAAGTACCAGCGAGACTTCCCACTGCTCAACCGAGTGCTAGATGCTTACGAGCCGGCGGCTAACCGCATCGCAAACACGGTTGCTGTCAGCTTCGTTGATGAACGGGAGCGGGTGATTCGTCAGCAGCAGGATGCTATCCGTGAGCTGTCAACGCCCGTCCTGCCGGTTCGGGAGCGGCTACTCATCCTGCCGATCATCGGGGTCCTCGACAGCGAGCGCGCTCGGCAACTCACCGAGCAACTGCTCGCCGGCATCCGAACTCACCGGGCCAAAGTGGTCGTCATCGACATCACCGGCGCCCCTGAGGTGGACGCCACGGTTGCCAACCACCTGGTGCAAACCGTAGACGCCTCGCGACTCATGGGGGCGAGCGTCATCATCACCGGACTCTCCCCTGAGATAGCACAGACGCTGGTGACGATCGGGGTCGACTTGAGCAAAATGCACACGATCGGAGACCTGCAGGGTGGGCTCGAAGAGGCCGAGAGGTTGCTGGGATACGCCGTCACCAAGGATTCCGGCATGGACCAGAGGTGATGCCTCGACCGAGGCTGTTCTCGATCCTTCGCCAGGGCTCATACCTGATCGTGTCGATACATACCGCGCTCGACGACTCGGAGATGATGCGATTTCAATCCGAACTCATTGCGCAGATCGGTCATGACCGCGCGCGCGGCGTCATCATCGACGTCGCTGCGCTCGACGTGCTCGACTCGTTCGGCACGAAGACGCTTCGAGACATCGGGGAGATGGCCCGGCTTCGCGGAGCGTTGACGGTCATAGTCGGCATTCAGCCTGACGTGGCGTTGTCGATGGTGCAACTGGGCATGGGCACGGGGTCGATCTACACTGCCCTTGACCTGGAAGAAGGTCTCGACTATCTCAACCAGCGGCTGCCGGAATACACCGCAAAGGATAACCGCGAAGCCTTTGCTCGATGACGGCCTTCGATGACCTGACAAAAGACTATCGAGTCAATTTCCTCAGGTACTTGCCGAACGCCGACGAGGTTGCCCTCCACCGAGCCTATGAGTTGGGTCGGGCTGCGGTGGCGAGTCAAGTCAGCATTCTCGAGCTGGCACAAGTACACCATGCGATATTCCTTGAAGTGCTGCATGATACGACGACCGAGGACCTGACTCGAGTCGCGACGGCGGCTTCCGACTTCTTCTTGGAGGTCATCGCGACCTATGACATGGCACAACGCAGCTTCCATGACCGAACGTGACAGCATCGTCGATCTCGCCACTGAGTAGCCCGCCAGCCTGGGAGGCGCGCCCTGCCCCGCCTCGGGGGCGGGCACTGCGCGGCCTCTACACTCTGCGGGCGGGTCCCCGACGAGCGAAGGACGGACAGCATGGGTCTGTTGAGCAAGGTTGCCAAGGCCGGTTTGGCCAAAAAGCTGTTCGACGAGCTGCGCAAGCCGGAGAACCAGGCGAAGATCAAGAGCTTCGTCTCCTCTGCCATGGCCAAGCGGAACGCCAGCAAGCGCTGAGGAGCGGTTCTGTGGAGATGCGGCTGGAGCTCGTACCCGTGCCGGTCTCCAACCTCGACAAGGCGAAGGCTTTCTACGTCGACCAGGTGGGCTTCGAGGAGAGCGTTGACGTCGTCGTCCAGGAGGGCATGCGCGTCGTGCAGCTCACGCCGCCCGGCTCCGGCTGCTCGATCGTCATGGGCACCGGCATGCCGGAGATCTCGGACATGGTGCCCGGGTCACAGAAGGCCTTGCACCTTGTGGTTTCTGACATAGAGGCTGCCCGCACCGAGCTGATGGCCAGGGGCGTCGACGTCGCTGAGATCCAGGACATGGGCGGAGTTCTCTTCGGCTACTTCGCCGACCCGGATGGCAACTCATGGCTGTTACAGCAGTTCCCCAGTGACGTGACGGCATAGACCCGTCTCGTCACCTACGGGCAGGGATCGTTGATAGCTAGAGCGCGAGCTCGTAGGAGCCGGCCTCATCCAGGGCCGCGACAAGAGAACTCTCGTCCAGTGGGTCGCGACTGGTGACGGTCACCGTGGAAGTGCCGTCCACGACGAGGTCGACGCTCACTTCGCTGACTCCGTCGAGGGCGCCCACCTCGCTGATGACTGACTGGACGCAATGACCGCAGGTCAAACCGGTCACCGCATAGGTCGCGCTGGTCATAAGGGTCTCCTGTGCTGAATCGGGTGTGGGATCACTGGTCGAAACCACATGGTGCTGAGTCTGAGGGCATCACCGACGCTCCGTCTAACCGGCGACGCCGTACAACCGGTCGCCGGCGTCTCCCAGACCGGGCACGATGTAGCCCACGTCGTTCAGCCCGTCGTCGAGCGCGGCCGTCACGACACTGACCTCGACCGGTAGGTCCCCCAGCCTTCCCTCGAGTAGCCGCATCCCTTCCGGCGCTGCGAGTAGGCAGATCACGGTGATGTCGTCGGCTCCTCTAGCTGCGAGGTAGGACACGGCGGACGCCATGGTGCCTCCGGTGGCGAGCATCGGGTCGAGCACATAGCACTGGCGACCGGACAGGTCAGCTGGCAACCGCTCGGCGTACGTAGCGGACTGCAACGTCGTCTCGTTGCGGACCATGCCGAGGAACCCGACTTCCGCCGTCGGCAGCAGCCGCAGCATCCCGTCCAGCATGCCCAGGCCGGCTCGCAGGATCGGAACGACGAGTGGCTTGGGAGCCGCGAGCCGGACTCCGGAGGTACGCCCCACGGGAGTGTCGATCAGCACCTCGCGCACTCTGACTCCCCGGGTGGCTTCGTACGCCAGCAGGGTCACCAGCTCGTCGGTCAGCCGGCGGAACGTCGGCGAGTCGGTGTCTGCGTCGCGAAGAGCGGTGAGCTTGTGGTGCACGAGTGGGTGTTCGACGAGCAGAGTCCGCATGGGTCGCACGCTAGGGGATGCCGGCAGCAATCGGAGTCGCACCATCAAATCGGAGACCTAGGCGGGCGCCGACACTGCACATGCAGGGACCCCCGCCGCTGGTGCGCCGGGGGTCCCTGCCGCAGAGCTAGCCGACCGGTTCGTCAGATCGTGACGATGTTGATCTCACTCGCCTCATCGCCGGCGTGGGCGAGGATCCAGTTGATGACGTCCTGCTGGTCGGTGCGGTAGCCGTAGGCCTGACCCGCGCAGTTGCCGTTAAGGCCGTAAGAGGTCACGGCGACGATGACATCGGTATCGGACAACAGGACCGGGCCTCCGGAGTCTCCGAAGCAGGTTCCGCCGCGTCCACCACCCGGGTTGGCCGCGAGCTGGACGTTGTAGTCGTTGGTGAGCAGCGGGTTTCGCCCGCCGATGATGAACGTGGTCGTCATCAGACGCGACCGGTAGGACTCCGGGAAGTTGGGGTGCGGGTTGGTGACGCCGTAGCCCGAGATGTCGACGGTGGCGTCGATGCCACGGCCGTAGGTGTCCAGGGTCTCGGCCGCCGCGAGAGATGCGTAGGTGTCGACGTTGGGGTAGACGTTGGTCACGGGCTCGTCAAGGATCACCAAGCCGACGTCACGCGACTGCGGCAGGTTCCTCAAGCCCTCGTACCCATAGCTGTAGAGCGTGCTGGCGGTGATGCCACCGGTCAGCGGGTAGCCCGTGTCGGGGTCATAACCGAGCTCGGGATCGTACTCGGCGCCGGCATCCTGCTCGAAGTAGATACGAGCCGATGTCGCCAGCGTCCCTTCATCGTCCAGTGTCACGCAGTGGCCAGCCGTCAGGAAGACGGTGTCAGTGAGCAGGCTGCCCGAGCACCGGTGCACGGGCGCGCCGTCGGCGCCGTAGAACACGATGAGACCCACATACTCGTGCTCGAAGTCCGGCACGAAGTTGCCGGTGACGGCGTGGACCGAAGTCGTGCTCAGGCCGAGGACGGCCGCTACCGCGGCAAGAACCGCAAGAAGTCGACGCATAGGTACAAATCCCTCCAGGTCGCTGTGCGGGCCAGCCATCGCGGGCGCCGTCACGGCGTCACAGTAGGGCACGAGGCATTGCGCACTTTCGCCGCCCTTGTACCGACTTGCGACAACAGCCGAGCGGAGCACCTCACCGGCGGGAGCACAACCACGGACCGCATGGTCAGACTGTCGCGCAGTCTCCGCGATTGCCTGGAGCGGGTGACGAGAATCGAACTCGCACTGTCAGCTTGGGAAGCTGATGTTCTACCATTGAACTACACCCGCGGCGCGTGCCGATTCCGGCCGCCGGGCCAATAGTACGACCCGGCTGTCCCGGGCAACGGCGGCACATCGAGTGGCGCAATCCGGCTGATTCGTCCGTCGGGGGCCGGCCACGTCGCGCCACTCGCGCCGGCTCTCAGTCGCGCTTCTTCGCCACCTTGCGTCGCACCGGGTTTCGGCTGCGCTTCGGTCGCGGTGTCCGGCGCCACTCGGTGATGCGTTCGGCGGCCAGACGGTCGAGCAGAGGGTTGGCGTGCATGGGGGATTCCTTTCGGTTGGAGGACTCGTGCTCAGGTACGTACGAGCGTGATGTCACCGGTAACGGTGCTGATGTGCAGCTGGACGGTGCCTTCCTCGTCGCCCGGCTGTTCGATGCGTTCCAGGCTGGAGTGCATGTCACCGGAGACCGTTGTGACGTCGAGCCAGGCCGATACGCCACCGAGAACGCCCACGTGGACATCGCCGGACGCAGTGTTCGCACGGACCCGGCCTTGTCGTACGCCGAGCACCTGTACGTCGCCGGAGGCGCTGTTCGCGCTCAGCCCGGACACGGCATCCTCGACGACGATGTCGCCGGAGCCCGAGCTCAGCTTCGCTTCGCCGCCCACCCGGTCGATCGAGATGTCGCCTGACCCGGACGTGACCGTCGCGGCACCGGCTACCTCGTGGACGTTGATGTCACCCGACCCGGACTCGGCGCGGAGCGAACCGCGTACTTCGTCCACTGCCAGGTCGCCGCTGCCGGCTCGCAGGCGGACGTCGCCCGTGAACGTGCCCAGCCGAACGTCGCCCGATCCGGTCTCGACGCTCGCCTCCCCGAAGGTCCCGGTTGCGGCGATGTCGGCCGAGCGCGTGCGCAGCATCAGGTCAGACCCGGACGGGACCAGCACCGAAACGCCGATCTCGGGGCTCCGCCCGAATGCACCGGAGGAGCGGGAGGGCACGTCTATGACGATCTCGTTGCCTCGTTGCTCCACAGTGGCAGCGGCGAGCACGTCGTGTCGGGCGCCGTGGTCGTTCGCCGGGGACAGCTCGACGGTCGTCTCAGCGGTGTCACGCGCTTGGATGTCGAGGTCCCCGGCCCCCAGCGATGCCCGCAGCTGGACAGGTCCTGGGGTGTCGAAGGTGTGCATGGGATTCCTCTCGTCGGTGGGCGTGCTGAACTCCCGCGCCGTCGGCCGACGCGGAGGCAAACGGGTGGGTCTAGCGGGCCCAGCCGGTGATGCGCCTGCCGGGGCGGTGTCCTGAGGGTGGTGGGAATGGGAAGGAGGAGATGTCTAGGTCGACGTCCACGGCCACCTCACGAGTCGCCGCACGGATGACGGACGTCAGCCAGGTGTTCAGCGACTGGCCGCGGCGGGCAGCCGCGTCCTCCGCCTTGGCCTTGAGCGACTCCGGCAGTCGCAGGGTGAGCCGGGCGATACCGCCGTCGTCGTCGCTGGAGGGGTCGTCATCAGGGTGGGTCGCTGCCGCCGAAGGGGCAGCAACGACCGGCGGGGTGACGACGAACTGCGGCTCGCGACCGTGCAGGCGTACCTCGACCGAGCCGGGCGAGAGCTGCTGGGTGATCTCCGCCGCGGCGTCGGACAGCGCCTCGAACAACGCCAGGCGTACGGCCGGGTCCAGCGCAAGCGCCAACCGGGAGGCCGCCTCGTGCACGGTCTCGCCGCCGGCTTCCGCCACCGCGACGAGGTCGCGACGCAGTCCCTCGCTGTACGTCGTGATGTCCATGCGCACCACTATGACGTCACAACGACGTCATGTCAACAC
>DATHBP010000211.1:0-31633 GCA_035296085.1 Nocardioidaceae bacterium
GGCTGTTTCCGAGGTGAAGCGGTCGCCAGTGAGCTGCATCCCGTCGCCGGAGTCGCCGGCAAAGCGGATGACGACCCGATCGAGCTGTTTGACCTGCTTTCCCACGCACCTCATTCTACGCCGAACGGACATGCCGAAACGCGATCGACGCCGGTTCACACCCGTCGCTGCGGAGGCGTGGGGGCTCGCGATTGAGCTCGGCGGAGCCAGCTAGTCGGCGTCGCGCAGTGCGGCGATCAGCGCCAGGTTCTCCGCTACTTCGAAGGCGGCCGGTGCCACCCACTCGTTCTCGGTCATAGCTACTAACGGTGCCACAGGTTGGCGGGTTCAAACATCCCCCGAACGCCCCCTACTGGTGAGCCCGGCCGGTGATCGGCTGTTAACCACCCAGATGGCGGCGCAGCGAAAAAATTTATACGCTCCGTAAATGTTCCGTCACAGAATTCGGTATTTTCTGGCAAAAATGGTGTACGCTGACAACACTCCGTGAGTGCAGGGCTACTGAGAACTACTACGGTCAGTACAGGCATCCAGGGGTCGATACTGGAGGAAGCTGTGCTCCGAAAGATGCTAAGCCCGGCCGTGGCCCTACTACTCACAGCGGGCATGTCCGCCGCTACCGTCGGAGCCGCCGATGGCAACGATCGGCCGCCGGGCACCGATGCCGGCCCGCCGTACAAGTTCATCACCGAGCTGATGAGAGAGGCCTTGGCGACCCCGCTGAAGAACCAGGCCATGCTGACCGGGACGTTGCACGGGTACCGTTTTCGCACCGGCCAGCAGGACAGCCACCTCGTAGTGACACTCGTGGCACGCGGGCTCCGCTTCGTCGACAGCGGCACCACCAGGTGGAAGAAGCTGTCGCCCTCTTGCGACCGGAAGTCCGTGAAGGTGGGAGTGGCGGCCGTGTGTCCGGTGACCAAGGCTGTGAGCGCGAGCCTGCCGCTCCTCATCGAGGTGTGGCCAAGGCTCGGCAACGACTACACCGACACCTCCAGCCTTCCCGACACGTTCGCCGTTACCGTGCTGGGCGACAAGGGCAAGGACGTCGCCCGCCTCGGGGCAGGTCGCGACTTTTTCAACGGTTACACCGGGCGGGACCGCGTCTGGGGTGGCGGCGGCAACGACTGGATCAGGGCAGGGCTCGACAACGACGCCGTCGACGGGGGCTCGGGCAACGACGACATCGTCGCTGTGGAGGGGAATGACACCGTCCGCGGCGGGGACGGTGAAGACCGGCTTTGGGCCGGGGACGGTGACGACCAGCTTTGGGGCGGTGCAGGCGCGGACTTTGTCCTCTGCGGCACGGGCCGCGACAGCGCCACGGTTGACGCGCCCGACCGGGTCTTCGGTGACTGCGAGTCGGTCATCGGAAGGGTCCTAGGCAGCTAGCGCTTGCCGGCCTGGCCTAGCTACGGCGCCGCAGCTCCTAGGAGCTGCGGCGCCGAACCCTCACGAAGAGAAAGCGAATCGCGATGCTGAACACCGTTGCTGTGCTCATGTCAGAATATCCCCTGCGGACTGGGGACCGGATGCACGGTCTACAGGGTGGCCGGCGGAGCATTTCCGCTCGGCGCTGGCGCGGGCGCGCCTCCGCGGTGATGCAACGGATGCAGCCGCGAGACGCAGCGGTCGACATCAATGCCGGGACCGACCAGCGCTAGCGTTCCGTCCATGCCCGGCTTGGGGATCGTGACACTCGCCCAGCTGGCGAAGGCCACTGGGTCCCCGCCCGTTGCCGTGAGCCGGGCAGCGATCCGGCTGCCTTCACCGAGGTAGTAGTCGTCTGTCCTTAAGCGATCGAGACGAGCGCCCAACATCAGCGCGCACCCTAGGGGCCGCGCTCGCTGGCTTCGCGCTCTTACCGCAGCTGGTGCGCTGCCCTGCACCCAAGCCGCTGCGGCCAGGGCGTGCTGCGCTCGCCAGCCGGTGCAGTGGCCCGGAACCAGCAGGTCGGGCGCGGCTGCGGTCAACGCTTCCGCGGTTGGCGGCGATGAGCGGCTCGAACGCCGGCCCCGCCCAGGTGCAGTCCGCCGATCAAGGCATCAAGGCGGGGCACATTCGTCAGACGGTGAACGTGCTGGACGATGTTGACTGCGCCGGCGTGACCACAGCCGGTCAGCACGACCAGGCTTTGCTAGCCGTACCACCAGGAGGCTGAGCATGTGGGGCAAACGCGAGGACATGGTGGTCCATGGCATCGACCCCTACAACGCCGAGCCCGACCGGCATGCCCTCGCGGTGAACCACATCACCCCCATCGACACGTTCTACTCCCGCAACCACGGGCAGGTGCCCGACCTTGATGCGACCGCCTGGAGTCTTCGCGTGGACGGACTGGTGCATAGCCCTCTCCAGCTGAGCCTGAAAGATCTTCAAGAGCGATTCGAGCACCACAGCATCGCCGCGACCCTGCAATGTGCAGGGAACCGGCGTGCAGGTCTGTCGCGGCTTCGGGCTATTCCTGGCGAGGACGCCTGGGGGCCCTGCGCCATATCCACTGCGGAGTGGAACGGCGTGAGGTTGGCCGACGTCCTTCGCTCGGCGGGTCTGAAAGCAGACGTACTGCACGTCGGGTTCGAGGCGCCGGACTGGTGTGAGATGGCCTATCCGCCCCAGTCCTATGGGTCGTCGGTCCCGGTGGCCAAGGCCTTGTCTGAGGAAGTGCTCTTGGTTTGGCAGATGAACGGGCAGCAGCTACCGGCGGTGCACGGTGGACCTGTTCGAGTCGTTGTCCCCGGCTACATCGGTGCCCGCAGTGTGAAATGGATCGAGCGAGTCTCGGCGTCCCGAGAACCGTCGGAGAACTACTTCCAAGCCACTGCCTACCGGCTGGTTCCAGCCGACGGCGAAGCCGGTCCGGGAGTCGGGATCTCACTGGGTTCAGTCGCGTTGAACTCAGACGTTCTGGTGCCCGCCGACGGCGCGACCGTCCCCGCAGGCTGGACACATGTCAGCGGCTACGCCTATGCCGGCGACGACCGCGGTATAGCCCGAGTCGACGTCTCCCTAAACCAGGGAAAGACGTGGGTCCAAGCCGAGCTCGACGTCCCTCCCAGCACGTGGACCTGGCGCATGTGGCGCACCCAGGTGTATCTGCCCGAGGGGAAGACGCGGATCAGTGTCAGAGCCTGGGACACCACCGCAGCCACTCAACCGGAGTCGGCCGAACAGGTCTGGAACCCCAAGGGCTACGTCAACAACTCGTGGGGACACGCCACGGTGACAGTTTCGTGGTGAACCCCAACCTCAGGGCGACCACCGCTATGTCTGCGGACACTGGCAGGGTCCCGAGCGGTATCAGCGGTAGTTGGTGAACTGCACCGCGAAGTCGTAGTCCTGCCCCTTCACCAGCGCGATCACCGCCTGCAGGTCATCGCGCTTTTTCGACGACACCCGCAGCTCCTCGCCCTGCACCTGCACCTTCACGCCCTTCGGGCCCTCGTCACGGATCAGTTTCGCGACCTTCTTGGCCTGCTCGGTGCTGATGCCCTCCTTCAGCGACGCCGCGATCTTCACCTCTTTGCCGGAGACCTTCGGCTCTCCCGCGTCGAGGACCTTGAGGGAGACACCCCGCTTGACCAGCTTGTCCCGGAAGACGTCGAGCACCGCCTGCGCGCGCTCTTCCGCGTTCGCGGAGATTTCGACACCATGGTCACCGGACCAGCGGATCTGTGCGTCGGTGTGCTTGAAGTCGAACCGCTGCGATACCTCCTTGGCGGCCTGGTTGAGCGCGTTGTCGACCTCTTGACGGTCGATCTTGCTCACGATGTCGAACGACGATTCTCCGGCCATGCGGTCCTCCTGGAGGGTGACGAGGCGCTGCTTCGGGTGGCTTCTGCTGCGCTATTGTTGCCACTCGCTGCGCCCTGGCGCACACCCGGCAGGTTGCCCGAGCGGCCAAAGGGAGCGGTCTGTAAAACCGTCGGCATCGCCTACGTTGGTTCGAATCCAACACCTGCCACCGCAGTCGAGCACGGAGAAGCGGCCGGCCGCCGGGCCAGCTTGCTGAGCGGCCGAAGCGGTGCGCGCTTCGGCGTGTATCCTTCGTCAGTCGCTCGCCCCAATAGCTCAGTCGGTAGAGCGTCTCCATGGTAAGGAGAAGGTCTACGGTTCGATTCCGTATTGGGGCTCTGGGGACCGGACGAGCCGCCTGACCAGGTGGGCGCCGGCCTCGGTGGCGGGGTAGCTCAGGTGGTCAGAGCACACGGCTCATAATCGTGGTGTCGCGGGTTCGAGTCCCGCCCCCGCTACACACCCGCCGGCGCGACCTTCGCGTTGGGGACGGCGTCGACTGCAGAACCGACGAGGAGAGGGCAGCTAGTGGCCGGCAAGACCACAGACATCCGTCCCAGGATCACCCTGGCCTGCACGGACTGCAAAGAACGCAACTACATCACTCGCAAGAACCGGCGCAACGACCCCGACCGGCTCGAGCTCAAGAAGTTCTGCCCGCGCTGTCGCGCCCACACCGCGCACCGCGAGACCCGCTAGCGCTCCGCGCGCCACCAAGACACCGTGGCTGTCGACGCCGGGTTGGCCGGACGTACGTTTCCTCCCACGCCAGCCGTCGAGGTGACCCGTGAGCAGATCGCGGAGTTCCGCGCCGCGATCGGCGCCGGTGACTCGCACACCGTCGACGCGCTCCCGGGGCACCCGGACACGGCGCCGCCAACGTTCGCCATCGTTGTCGCTTTCGCGGCGATGCGAGATCTGCTCGAGGATCCCGGCAGCGGCTTGTCCCTGCCGCGGGTCGTCCACGGCGACCAGCGGTTCGTCTACGAGCGCCACATCCGTGTGGGTGACACGCTGCGCGCCCAGCTCAGCGTCGAGTCGGTGCGCAGCATGGGAGGCGCCGACATCCTGGGCACGCGCACCGAGATCAGCACCGACCAGGGCGAGCCCGTTTGCACCGCGTACGCCACACTCATGCATCGCGGCGACGGCGCCGTATGACGTCGTCACCGGTGTCCGCGCTCACCGCCGGGTCGGCGCTTCCAGCGCAGCACTTCCGCATCCGCCGAGCCGATCTGGTGCGATACGCCGCGGCCTCGGGCGACTCGAACCCCATCCACGTGAGCGACGATGCCGCCCGAGCCGTCGGGCTGCCGGGCGTCGTGGCCCACGGGATGCTGACGATGGCACTGGCCGGCCGGGCGTTGACCAGCTGGGCCGGTGGGGTCGAGGGCGTCCTCGAGTACGGCGTCCGCTTCACCAAGCCCGTACCCGTGCCTGACGATGCCGACGGGGCTGGGCTCGACGTGAGTGGTGTCGTGCGGGAGCGCGCCGCGGACGGGTCACTGCGCATCGACCTCACCGTCACCTGCGGCGGGCAGAAGGTGCTGGGCATGGCACGCGCCCGGGTCCGTCCACCAACTGCGGCCGCCGCTGAAGAGTGCTAGGCCGCGGCGTGCGGACCTGCGTCCATGCCGTGCTGGCCGACCGGACGACGCTGCGGCTAGGGGGACCGGCACGTCGGCTCGTCGAGACAGCCACCGCTGACGAAGCCGTTGCGGTGGTCCGCGACGCAGACGCGCGCGGGGACTCGGTGCTCGTCATCGGCGGCGGCAGCAACCTCGTGGTTGCGGACGCCGGTTTCGATGGGACGGTTGTCGACGTTGGCGCGCGCGGCGTTGCGGTGGAGGAACACTCCCCGGGCATCGTGCGCGTGCACGCCGCCGCCGGCGAGAGCTGGGACGCGTTCGTCGCTCGGGCCGTCGCCAACGGCTGGGCAGGCGTCGAGGCACTGGCCGGGATTCCCGGCCGGGTCGGAGCGGTGCCGCTCCAAAATGTCGGGGCCTACGGCCAAGAGGTCGCCGACACGATCGCCGCGGTCGAGGTCTGGGACCGCATCCGGGGAGAACGCGTCCTGCTCAGCCCCGCTGACTGCGGCTTCGGATACCGGACCAGCGCGCTGAAGACGCAGGTCGATCGCTTCGTCGTGCTCGCGGTCAGCTTCACGCTGGCCCGGCGGCCGCAGAGCAGCCCTGTCCGATACGAGCAGCTCGCTGCCCGGCTCGGTGTGCCGGTGGGCGGAGAGGCACCAATCACCGAGGTGCGCGCGGCGGTGCTGGAGCTGCGACGGAGCAAGGGGATGGTCCTCGACTCCGCCGATCACGACACCTGGAGCGCGGGGTCGTTCTTCACCAACCCGATCCTGCGCCCCGTCGACGCCGAACGTTTGCCGCCGCACGCTCCCCGATGGACCCAGCCGGACGGCCTGGTCAAGACGAGCGCCGCCTGGCTCCTCGAGCAGGCGGGCTTCGTGCGGTCGTACGGCACCGGACGAGTGGCGCTGTCGGGCAAGCACCCGCTGGCGTTGACCAACCGAGGCGGCGCCACCACGACGGAGCTGCTCGCGCTGGCCCGAGAGGTGCGCGGTGGCGTCCAGGACAAGTTCGCCATCACGTTGGTCACCGAGCCGGTCCTGGTGGGCTGCTCGCTGTAACGCAGGAGTCCGCCGTTGGTCACGCCGGCGTGGCCAGCCAGGCGGCGACATCACGCACCGCATCGTCAACGAGTGCGGCCGGCGCGGCGGAGGCGCGCAGCGAGGTGGTGGCCAGCTCCGCGAGCACCCGGTCGTCGGCTCCGTAGGCGTCGCGCGCGAGCGCGTACTGCGCGATGAGCCGCGAGCCGAACAGCAGCGGGTCATCGGCGCCGAGCGCTATTGGGACCCCTGCGGCGAGGAGCGCGCGCACGGGCACCGACTCGACGTCTGGGTAGATGCCCAGCGCGACGTTCGAGGAAGGGCACACCTCCAACGTCACGCCCTCCTCGGCGATCCGCTGAAGCAGGGCCGGGTCCTCGGCGGCCCGTACGCCGTGTCCGATCCGGGTGGCGCCGAGAGCGTCCAGGCAGGCCCGGACGCTCTGCGGCCCGGCCAGCTCCCCGCCGTGCGGCGTCGACAGCAGGCCGGCTCGGCGGGCGATGGCGAAAGCCCGGTCGAAGGTGCTCGCCATACCGCGGCGCTCGTCGTTGGACAGCCCGAAGCCGACGACTCCCCGGTCGGCGTACTGCGCCGCCAGGCGGGCGAGCGTGCGGGCGTCATAGGGATGGCGGGTGCGGTTGGCAGCTATCACGACACCCACGCCTACGCCGGCCCGGCGGCTGGCGTCGTTCGCAGCGGCCAGCACCAGCTCGGTGAACGCCGTGAGGCCACCGAACTTCGCTGCGTAGCCAGAGGGATCCACCTGGATCTCCAGCCAGCGCGAACCCTCGGCCCGGTCGTCCTCCGCGGCCTCGAGCAGCAGGCGGCGTACGTCCTCGGGCGTCTCCAGCACCGAGCGGGCGGTGTCGTAGAGCCGCTGGAAGCGAAACCAGCCTCGCTCGTCGGCCGCTGACAGCGTCGGGGGGCGTGGGTCGCGGAGCGCCTCGGGCAGCGAAACGCCGGACCGGTCGGCCAGCTCCACCAGCGTCGAGTGCCGCATCGCGCCGGTGAAGTGCAGGTGCAGGTGCGCCTTCGGCAGCGTGTCGAGGGGGCGCACCCCCGGCTCAGGCCTTGAGCAGACGGCCGATGCGGTCGACGCCCTCCACGAGATCGGCTTCACCGAGTGCGTACGACAGGCGCAGGTAGCCCGGGGTGCCGAAGGCCTCCCCTGGTACGACCGCCACCTCGGCTTGGTCGAGGATCACCTCGGCGAGCTCGGCGGACGTGGTAGGGGTGGCACCGCCGATCGGGCGACCCAGGACACCCTTCACCGACACGTACGCATAGAACGCACCCTTCGGCTCGGGGCACTCCAACCCAGGGATCTCGTTGAGCATCGCCACGATCGTGCGGCGCCGGGAGTCGAACGCGGCCCGCATCTCCTCGACCACCGCCCGGCCGCCGCCGAGCGCCGCCAGCGCCGCCTGCTGCGCGACGTTGCAGACGTTGGAGGTGACGTGCGACTGAAGGTTGGCCGCTGCCTTGACCACGTCACCGGGTCCGATCAGCCAGCCGACGCGCCAGCCCGTCATGGCGTACGTCTTCGCCACGCCGTTGACGACGATGCAGGTGTCTGCGAGCTCCGGAGTCTGCACCGGCATCGACACCGCCTCGGCGTCGTCGTAGACCAGGTGCTCGTAGATCTCGTCGGTGATGACCCAGATGCCGTGCTCGAGCGCCCACTGACCGATCCGGCGCACCTGGTCCGGGTCGTACACCGCCCCGGTCGGGTTGGACGGCGAGCAGAACATCAGGACCTTGGCACGCGGCGTACGCGCCTGCTCGAGCTGGTCCACGTCGAGCAGGTAGCCCTGGCTCTCGTCGGCCGGCACCGCGACAGGCACCCCACCAGCCAACCGGATCGCCTCCGGGTAGGTGGTCCAGTACGGCGCCGGCAGCAGCACCTCGTCGCCGGGGTCGACCACAGTGGCGAACGCTTCGTAGATCGCCTGCTTGCCGCCGTTGGTCACCAGGACCTGAGCGGGCTCGACGGCGTAGCCGGAGTCGCGTGCCGTCTTGGCGGCGATCGCCGCCTTCAGCTCGGGCAGCCCGCCCGCCGGGGTGTAGCGGTGGTTTCTCGGGTCCCGGCTGGCGCGTACGGCGGCCTCGACGATGTAGTCGGGAGTGGGGAAGTCGGGCTCACCAGCGCCGAAGCCGATGACCGGCCGGCCGGCCGCCTTCAGCGCCTTCGCCTTGGCGTCCACCGCCAAGGTGGCCGACTCCGCGATCGACCCGACCCGGCCCGAGATCCGCGACTTCGCGTCTGCTTGGCTCATGCCGGCATCCTTCCACCGCCGTCACCTCGGCGTTGCAGGGGCGGGCGGTGATCCGCGACAGGTTCGACCCAGGTGGGCCGACGCCGTACACTGACGCATTGGTGGCTTCAGCACCGTGAGTTGGCGCGCCCTGTGTAGGGACCGGCCGCTGGTCGCGGCTCTGGTCCGCCGTAGGGCAGTAGCTCAACTGGCAGAGCATCGGTCTCCAAAACCGAAGGTTGTGGGTTCGAGTCCCTCCTGCCCTGCGAGAGCGTTACACATGTCGGCGACTAGGACCGCCGATGCAGCGACGACGAGAAGGGAAGCGCCGTGACAGAGCTGCGGTCCTCCGGCTCCTCTCGAGTGGGACCGCCGGCCGAGGGTGGCCGGACCAGTCCCGGGCTGTTCTACCGACAGGTGATCGCAGAGCTCCGCAAGGTCGTCTGGCCGACGAAGGAGCAGCTCAGCACCTATTTCGTGGTCGTGCTCGTGTTCGTGCTGGCGATGATCGCGATCGTCTCGGTGCTCGACTTCATACTCGGCACCGCAGTCTTCAAGATCTTCGGCTGACCGGCCGGAGCACGAAAGGGATGGCGCAGCGCAGATGACAGAGCAGACCATGACCGAACCCGACGTCGAGACCACATCCGAGGTCGAGGCCACAGCTGCGGTCGACGGCGAGGTCAGCACCGGTGCGGATGCTTCGCCGGGGGATGCCGAGCCGGTCGGCGTCGAGGCCGACGAGGACGAGCAGGTCGGCGTCGAGCCCGAAGAGGTCGACCCTCGGGAGGCGTTCCGCGAGACGCTGCGCACCCAGCCCGGCGACTGGTTCGTTGTGCACACCTACTCCGGGATGGAAAACCGGGTGAAGACAAACCTGGAGAACCGCATCACCTCGCTCAATATGGAGGACTACATCTACGAGGTGGTCGTTCCACAGGAGGATGTCGCGGAGATCAAGAACGGACAGCGCAAGATGGTGCGCCGCACCGTGCTCCCAGGCTATGTCCTCGTACGTATGGATCTCACCGACGAGTCCTGGGCGACCGTGCGCCACACCCCGTCGGTGACCGGCTTCGTTGGTCACAGCCACCAGCCGGTGCCGCTGACTTTCACCGAGGTGGAGAACATGTTGGCCCCGGCGATGGAGGAGCAGATTGCCGCCACGTCGCCGGAGCAGAAGAAGCAGAAGAAGGTGGAGGTCGCGGACTTCCTGGTCGGCGACTCCGTCATGGTGGTCGAAGGGCCCTTCGCGACGTTGCACGCGACCATCACCGAGATCAACGCAGACGCCGCCAGAGTGAAGGCGCTGGTCGAGATCTTCGGCCGCGAGACGCCGGTCGAGCTGCGCTTCACCGAGATCCAGCGCATCTGAGCGACCCAACCGCCCACCACCCGTTCCCGAACCAGCAGCAAGGACAGTTATGCCCCCCAGGAAGAAGAAGCTCGCCGCTGTCGTGAAGGTGCAGCTGCAGGCCGGTGCAGCCACGCCAGCACCACCCGTCGGCACCGCACTAGGACCGCACGGCGTCAACATCATGGAGTTCGTCAAGGCGTACAACTCGGCCACCGAAGCGATGCGGGGCAACGTCATCCCGGTCGAGATCTCGATCTATGAGGACCGTTCGTTCACTTTCATCACGAAGACCCCTCCTGCCGCCGAGCTGATCAAGAAGGCAGCGGGCATCACGAAGGGTTCCGCCACGCCGCACACCGACAAGGTGGCGCGGCTCACGTCGGACCAGGTGCGCGACATCGCGACGACGAAGCTTCCCGACCTCAACGCCGAGGACCTCGACGCGGCGATGAAGATCGTCGCCGGCACCGCCCGTTCGATGGGCGTCACCGTCGAATCCTGACTAACCCAAGCAGCACTCGGACCGCCCGTGGGAGGGCGCGGCGCACCGCTCACCGCGAGCAACGCGTACGTCGCCCAATGACCACAACCTGGTGAAAGGACCAGCAGTCATGGCACACAGCAAGCACTACGCGTCGTCGGTCGCCTTGGTCGACAAAGACACCGTGTACAGCCCCTTGGAAGCCGTCCGTCTGGTCAAGCAGACGGCGAAGACGAAGTTCGACCCGACCGTCGACGTGGCGATGCGTCTCGGGGTCGACCCGCGCAAGGCCGACCAGATGGTACGCGGCACCGTCAACCTCCCACACGGCACCGGCAAGACGGCCCGCGTACTGGTGTTCGCCGCAGGCGACAAGGCCGAGGAGGCGCGCGCCGCCGGTGCTGACTACGTGGGGTCCGACGACATGCTGGAAAAGGTCTCCGGCGGCTGGCTCGACTTCGACGCCGTCGTTGCTACTCCGGACATGATGGGCAAAGTGGGGCGCCTTGGCCGGGTCCTCGGTCCCCGCGGCCTCATGCCCAACCCCAAGACGGGCACCGTCACGACCAACGTCGCCAAGGCGGTCTCCGACATCAAGGGGGGCAAGATCGAGTTTCGCGTCGATCGGCACGCCAACCTGCACTTCGTGCTGGGCAAAGCGTCGTTCTCCGAGTCGCAGCTCGCCGAGAACTACGCCGCCGCTCTGGACGAGGTTCTGCGGCTCAAGCCTGCCGGCTCGAAAGGCCGCTACCTTCGCAAGGTCACCCTGTCGACCACGATGGGTCCCGGCATCCCGGTTGACCCTGCCCGCACCCGCAACATCACCGAGACCGAACCGGAGGCCTGACCTCATGACGCCTCGAGCGCGGCGCCTGTGCACCGCCGTGGCCGGCGTGCCGTTGCTCTTCGGCGTTGCCGCATGCAGTTCCGACTCCGAGACACCAAGTGGTGCGGGGACCACGTCCCAGGGCACGGACGACCCGGCAGCTTCGGCAACGCCGTTGACGGCTGGCGACTTCGTCCCGCGGCTGGTCGCAGCACAGCGCAAGGCGGGCACCGCACATCTGGAGGGCTCGGTCAGTGCCGGTTCGGCTGGTCAGATCGAGCTCGACGGCGACCTGCGGCTCGATGCGGCCAACGCCGGCGCGCGCGTGACGATGTCCATGGCCATGCTGGGCCAGGGCGTTGAGGCGATCCTTCTCGACGACGAGCTGTTCGTGAAGATCCCCGGAATGAGCAGCTCGAAGCCGTGGCTGAAGATCGACCTGTCCAGCGGCCCGTTGGCATCTTCGGGCCTTGGCGCCCTCAACATGGGCTCCATGCTGAAAGGCATGCAGGGCGCGCTGTCGATCAAGCCCAAAGGGCAGGAAAGCATCGACGGGATAGACACCACGCGGTACGCCGTCACCGTCAACGCAGCCAAGGCGCTCGCTGCGCAAGGACTCGGCTCGCTCGCGCCGTCGACCGGCAAGTCCATCGTCTACAACCTGTGGGTCGACAGCGACGACCTGGTCCGCAAGCTCGCAGCGGAGTCGAAGTCCTTCTCCTTGCAGATGCAGCTGTCCGACTACGGCTCGCCGGTCACGATCGAGGCGCCGCCGCCGTCGGAGATCGGCACTTCGCCGTTCTGACCGCCAAACTCTCGCCCTTGTCAGGGCCTGGACGGCGTATGCGCCGTCGTCACCCTGACAACTCGCAGATTTGTGCGTACCCATGAGCTCGCGTAGGCTGCCTGCGCCGAAGACCGCCGGTTGCCGCCGCTCACGTGGTGGCTGAAAGCCCTGACCGGGGCGACCAGCGCAGGTGACCGTGACGTGGCTCGTAAGCGTGGCCCACGCCTCCGGCACTTGTGCGCCGGGGGCGTTTTGCTGCCCGCCGCCGAAGCATTGCGTTGACACGGGAAGGGGCCTGATGGCCAGGTCGGACAAAGCCGCCGCCGTAGCCGAGCTGACCGAGGAGTTCCGCGGCTCGTCCAGCGCTGTGCTGACCGAGTACCGGGGACTCACCGTCAAGCAGCTGCAGGAGCTTCGGCGCTCGCTCGCCGACAATGCGACCTACGCGATCGTCAAGAACACACTGACCCAGATCGCGGCAAAGGACGCAGGCGTCGACGCGTTCGACGGACAGCTGAGCGGGCCGTCCGCGATCGCCTTCATCACCGGCGACGCGGTGCTCGCGGCCAAGGAGCTCCGGGACTTCGCGCGAGCCAACCCCGCGCTGGTCATCAAAGCCGGCATCTTCGACGGCAAGCCGGTCACCCCCGCAGAGATCGCCAAGATCGCCGACCTCGAGTCTCGCGAGGTGCTGCTTGCCAAGCTCGCCGGCGCGATGACTGCCTCCCTGAAGGGAGCGGTCAGCATGTTCGCCGCTCCCCTGTCGCAAGTGGCCAGGCTGACCGATGCACTGCGCGCTCACGTCGAGGCCACCCAAGGCCCCGCCGCGGCCGCTGAGCCGCCGGCGGAACCCGCCCCCGACGCAGCATCCGCCCCCGGAGGGCCGCTGGCGCCGCAACCCGCAGACGCTGTGCCTCCGGCCGAGGCGGCTGAGGCCGCGGACCCGACACCGCAGGTCGAGGCACTCGCCGACGACCAGCCTGGCGACACCCAGGCCGGCAATGACCAGGCCGGCGGTGACCAGGCCGGCGGTGACCAGGCCGGCGGTGACCAGGCCGGCGGTGACCAGCCCGTCGACTCCCAGGCCGCCGACGACGAGGCCGGCTGAGTTTCCGAACATCGACTTCCAGCACGAATCCAACTGAAAGGAACCGCCACGATGGCGAAGATGACCACCGAGGACCTGCTCGGCGCGTTCAAGGAGATGACGCTGCTCGAGCTGAGTGAGTTCGTCAAGCAGTTCGAGGAGACCTTCGGCGTCACGGCTGCCGCACCGGTGATGGCTGCTCCGGCAGCCGGCGGGGCTGCCGGCGGGGAAGTTGCCGCCGCCGAGGAGCAGGACGAGTTCGACGTGGTGCTCGACAGCGTCGGCGACAAGAAGATCCAGGTCATCAAGGAGGTGCGCACCCTGACGAGCCTGGGTCTTAAGGAGGCCAAGGACCTTGTCGAGGCGGCCCCCAAGGCGATCCTGGAGAAGGTCAACAAGGAAGGCGCGGACAAGGCGCGCGAGGCGCTCGAGGCTGCTGGCGCGACCGTCACCGTCAAATAGCGCCGCCGCCCCTGCTCTTCACCTGGGCAGGAGCGGCGGGGTCTGCCGCGCGGCCCGCGGAGTATCCGTCGTTGTCGACTCGACATAGCGGGTCGGCGCGGCTAGACTGCGTGTTTGCCCTGCCCCCAGAACCGTCCCCGACTTGTCGCGGGCGGTTCAGCGTGCACGAAGTCACGTCTGCGAGCCTCCGGAAGGACGCCTCTTGGCCGCCTCGCCAAACCCCCGAAAAACCCGTACGAACCGCACAGCCTCTGAGTCACCACGGCTCTCGTTCGCCAAACTAGCAGAACCCCTCGAAGTCCCGGACCTCCTCGCGCTCCAAGTCGACAGCTTCGACTGGCTGATCGGCAACGAGCGCTGGCAAGAGCGGTTGGCCGAAGGGCAGGCCGCCGGCCGCGAGGTCGTGTCGAGGAAGTCCGGCCTCGAGGAGATCTTCGAGGAGATCTCACCGATCGAGGACTTCTCCGCCACCATGTCGCTGTCGTTTCGCGACCACCGCTTCGAGCCGGCGAAGAACACCGTCGAGGAGTGCAGGGAGCGCGACGTCACCTACGCCGCTCCGCTGTTCGTGACTGCCGAGTTCATCAACAACGAGACCGGTGAGATCAAGAGCCAGACGGTCTTTATGGGCGACTTCCCGCTGATGACCGACAAGGGCACGTTCATCATCAACGGAACCGAGCGCGTGGTGGTGTCCCAGCTGGTCCGTTCACCGGGCGTCTACTTCGAGCGCTCGCTGGACAAGACGAGCGACAAGGACATCTTCACCGCGAAGATGATCCCCTCACGCGGCGCCTGGCTGGAGTTCGAGGTCGACAAGCGCGACCTGGTGGGCGTACGCCTCGACCGCAAGCGCAAGCAGAACGTCACCGTCTTGCTCAAGGCGCTCGGCTGGACCGAAGACCAGATCCTCGAGGAGTTCGGCCAGTACGAGTCGATCCGGCTCACGCTGGAGAAGGACCACATCGCCGGCCAGGACGACGCCCTGCTGGACATCTACCGCAAGCTGCGCCCGGGTGAGCCGCCGACCAAGGAGGCGGCCCAGGCGCTGCTGGAGAACTACTACTTCAACCCCAAGCGCTACGACCTGGCCAAGGTCGGGCGCTACAAGATCAACAAGAAGCTCGGCCTCGAGCTGCCCTACGACAAGCAGACGCTCAGCATCGAGGACATCGTTGCCGCGATCCGCTACATCGTTGCGCTCCACGACGGCGCGACCGAGCTCGATGCGCCCCGCGGCAAGCTCGTCGTCGAAGGTGACGACATCGACCACTTCGGCAACCGGCGACTGCGCACGGTGGGCGAGCTGATCCAAAACCAGCTTCGCACCGGACTGGCCCGCATGGAGCGGGTCGTGCGCGAGCGGATGACGACACAGGACGTCGAGGCCATCACGCCCCAGACGCTGATCAACATCCGCCCGGTCGTCGCGGCGTTGAAGGAGTTCTTCGGGACCTCTCAGCTCTCCCAGTTCATGGACCAGACCAACCCGATCGCCGGCTTGACGCACAAGCGACGGCTCAACGCGCTAGGTCCTGGCGGGCTGTCGCGTGAGCGGGCCGGCTTCGAGGTGCGCGACGTGCACCCCAGCCATTACGGCCGCATGTGCCCGATCGAGACACCGGAAGGCCCCAACATCGGGCTGATCGGGTCGCTCTCCACCTATGGCCGGGTCAACCCCTTCGGGTTCGTCGAGACGCCGTACCGCAAGGTGACCAAGGGCCGGGTCACCGATACCGTCGACTACCTGACCGCCGACGAGGAGGACCGCTTCGTCATCGCGCAGGCCAACGCGCCGCTGACGGAGAAGAACCACTTCGCCGAGGAGCGGGTGCTCGTACGCCAGCGCCACGGTGAGGTCGACTCCGTCCCCGGCGTCGACGTCGACTACATGGACGTCTCACCACGCCAGATGGTGTCCGTGGCGACAGCGATGATTCCCTTCCTCGAGCACGACGACGCCAACCGCGCGTCGATGGGCTCCAACATGCAGCGCCAGGCCGTCCCGCTGATCAAGAGCGAGGCGCCGCTGGTCGGCACCGGCATGGAATACCGCGCCGCTGTCGACTCCGGGGACGTCGTCGTCGCCGAGTCCCCCGGCGTGGTGACGGAGGTGTCCGCCGACTACGTCGACGTCGCAAACGACGACGGCACGGCGCGGACCTACAAGATGGCGAAGTTCACCCGGTCCAACCAGGGCACCTGCATCAACCAGCGCCCCCTCGTCAGCGAAGGTGACCGGCTGGAGGTCGGGACGCCGATCGCCGACGGACCGTGCACCGACGAGGCGGAGATGGCGCTCGGGCGCAACTTGCTCGTCGCGTTCATGCCATGGGAGGGCCACAACTACGAAGACGCGATCATCTTGTCCCAGCGGCTCGTGCAACGGGACACGTTGACCTCGATCCACATCGAGGAGCACGAAGTCGACGCCCGCGACACCAAGCTCGGACCCGAGGAGATCACCCAGGACATCCCCAACGTCTCCGAGGAGATGCTGGCCGACCTCGACGAGCGGGGGATCATCCGCATCGGCGCCGAGGTAGAGCCGGGCGACATCCTCGTCGGAAAGGTCACTCCCAAGGGGGAGACGGAGCTCACGCCGGAGGAGCGGCTGTTGCGGGCGATCTTCGGTGAGAAGGCGCGAGAGGTTCGCGACACATCGCTGAAGGTGCCGCACGGTGAGAGCGGGACGGTCATCGGGGTTCGGGTTTTCGACCGGGAGGAGGGCGACGAGCTGCCGCCGGGTGTCAACCAGCTGGTGCGTGTCTACGTCGCGCAGAAGCGCAAGATCTCCGACGGCGACAAGCTCGCCGGCCGCCACGGCAACAAGGGCGTCATCGCCAAGATCATGCCCATCGAGGACATGCCGTTCCTCGAAGACGGCACGGCAGTCGACATCATCTTGAACCCGCTCGGGGTCCCAGGCCGGATGAACGTCGGGCAGGTGCTGGAGATGCACCTGGGCTGGGCGGCCAAGACCGGCTGGCAGATCGACGGGGAAAGCGAGGAGTGGCAGCAGCGGCTGACAGCCCTGGGGGTGGGAAGTGCTGCCCCCAACACCCGGGTCGCGACACCGGTGTTCGACGGTGCCCGTGAGGACGAGATCACCGGCTTGATGGCGTCGACGTTGCCCAACCGTGACGGCGACCAGATGGTCGGCGGCAACGGGAAGGCTCGACTCTTCGACGGCCGGACCGGCGAGCCGCTGCCCGACCCGGTGGCGGTGGGCTACATGTACATGCTCAAGCTCCACCACCTGGTCGACGACAAGATCCACGCTCGCTCGACCGGGCCGTACTCGATGATCACCCAGCAGCCGCTGGGCGGGAAGGCGCAGTTCGGCGGGCAGCGGTTCGGTGAGATGGAGGTGTGGGCGCTCGAGGCGTACGGCGCTGCCCACGCCCTCCAAGAGCTGCTCACGATCAAGTCCGACGACGTGCTGGGCCGGGTCAAGGTCTACGAGGCGATCGTCAAGGGCGAGAACGTGCCCGAACCCGGCATCCCTGAGTCGTTCAAGGTGCTGGTGAAGGAGATGCAGTCGCTGTGCCTCAACGTCGAGGTGCTCTCCAGCGATGGCGTAGCCGTGGAGATGCGTGACACCGAGGAGGACGTCTTCCGTGCGGCGGAGGAGCTCGGGATCGACCTGTCGCGGCGAGAGCCGAGCAGCGTGGAAGAGGTCTGAGGCCCCACGGCAATTTCTCGCTTCGCTTGAAATTGCCGCGGGGGCCCCAAAGACCCCTTTGGCCAGCCAAAACTGAGAGAAGGAATTGAACTTGTTGGACGTGAACTTCTTCGACGAGCTTCGCATCGGCCTGGCGACGGCCGATGACATCCGTCAGTGGTCGCACGGTGAGGTCAAGAAGCCCGAGACCATCAACTACCGCACGCTCAAGCCGGAGCGCGACGGCCTTTTCTGCGAGAAGATCTTCGGCCCCACCCGGGACTGGGAGTGCTACTGCGGCAAGTACAAGCGCGTCCGGTTCAAGGGCATCATCTGCGAGCGCTGCGGGGTCGAGGTGACGCGTTCGAAGGTGCGCCGCGAGCGGATGGGCCACATCGAGCTCGCCGCCCCGGTGACGCACATCTGGTACTTCAAGGGCGTGCCGAGCCGGCTCGGATACCTGCTCGACCTCGCCCCCAAGGACCTCGAGAAGGTCATCTACTTCGCGGCCTACATGATCACCGAGGTCGACGACGAAGCCCGGCACCGCGATCTCCCCTCCCTCGAGGCGAAGATCGAGGTTGAGCGCAAGCAGATGCAGGCCCGTCGAGACGCCGACATCGAGCGCCGCCTTGCCAAGCTCGAGGAGGACCTCGCCCAGCTCGAGGCCGAGGGCGCCAAGGCCGACGCACGGCGCAAGGTCAAGGAGGCCGCCGAGCGCGAAGCCCGCCAGCTGCGTGACCGTTCACAGCGCGAGCTCGACCGGCTGGAGGAGGTATGGACTCGTTTCCGCAACCTCAAGGTGCAAGACCTCGAAGGTGACGAGGTGCTCTACCGCGAGATGAAGCTCCGCTTCGGCAAGTACTTCGCGGGCGCGATGGGTGCATCGGCGATCCAGGCGCGCCTGGAGTCGTTCGACCTCGCGGCCGAGTCGGCCGAGCTGCGCGACACCATCCGCAACGGCAAAGGACAGCGCAAGGCCCGCGCGCTCAAGCGGCTCAAGGTGGTCGCGGCGTTCCTCACCACCACCAACAGCCCGCTGGGCATGGTGCTCGACTGCGTGCCGGTGATCCCACCCGACCTGCGCCCGATGGTGCAGCTCGACGGCGGTCGGTTCGCCACGAGTGATCTGAACGACCTCTACCGGCGAGTCATCAACCGCAACAACCGGCTCAAGCGGCTGCTCGACCTCGGCGCACCCGAGATCATCGTCAACAACGAGAAGCGGATGCTGCAGGAAGCGGTCGACTCGCTGTTCGACAACGGGCGGCGTGGCCGTCCCGTCACCGGGCCAGGCAACCGGCCGCTGAAGTCGCTATCGGACATGCTCAAGGGCAAGCAGGGGCGCTTCCGGCAGAACCTGCTGGGCAAGCGGGTCGACTACTCCGGCCGCTCGGTCATCGTCGTGGGTCCGCAGCTCAAGCTGCACCAGTGCGGTCTGCCCAAGCAGATGGCACTCGAGCTGTTCAAGCCGTTCGTCATGAAGCGGCTGGTGGACCTCAACCATGCCCAGAACATCAAGAGTGCCAAGCGCATGGTCGAGCGCGCCGGCGCCAACATCCGCCACGCGCACGTCTGGGACGTGCTCGAGGAGGTCATCACCGAGCACCCGGTGCTGCTCAACCGTGCCCCGACGTTGCACCGGCTCGGCATTCAGGCCTTCGAGCCGCAGCTGATCGAAGGCAAGGCGATCCAGATCCACCCGTTGGTCTGCACAGCGTTCAACGCCGACTTCGACGGTGACCAGATGGCGGTGCATCTCCCGCTCTCGGCGGAGGCGCAGGCCGAGGCGCGGATCTTGATGCTGTCGACGAACAACATTCTCAAGCCCGCTGACGGCCGGCCGGTGACGATGCCGACGCAGGACATGGTCATCGGCATCTTCTTCCTGACCGTCGACCGCGAGGGCATGCCCGGCGAGGGCCGCGCGTTCTCCTCGGTGGCCGAGGCGCGGATGGCCTTCGACCGTGGGCAGATCGCGATGCAGAGCCCGGTCAAGATCCGGTTCAGCGACATCGTCCCACCGGCGAGCGCACAGCTCCCCGAGGGCTGGGAGCCAGGTCAGCCGATCATCCTGACGACGACGCTCGGGCGCGCCCTGCTCAACGAAGCGCTTCCGGCCGACTACGTCTACGTCGACGAGGAGGTCGGCAAGAAGCAGCTCGGCACCATCGTCAACGACCTGGCAGAGCGCTATCCGAAGGTCGCCGTAGCGCACGCGCTCGACGCGCTCAAGGACCTCGGCTTCTACTGGGCCACCCGCTCCGGCGTCACGATCTCGATCGAGGACGTTATTTCGCCGCCCACCAAGATCGCGATCCTCGAGCAGTACGAGACGCAGGCGGCCAAGGTGCAGCAACAGTTCGAGCGGGGTCTGATCACCGACGACGAACGTCGCCAGGAGCTGATCGAGATCTGGACGCAGGCGACAAACGAGGTGGCCAGAGAGATGGAGGCCGGCTTCACGAAGACCAACCCCATCTACATGATGGTGCACTCCGGTGCCCGCGGGAACATGATGCAAGTACGCCAGATCGCCGGCATCCGTGGCCTGGTGGCCAACCCCAAGGGCGAGACGATCCCGCGGCCGATCAAGTCCAGCTACCGCGAGGGCCTCTCCGTGCTCGAGTACTTCATCTCCACCCACGGCGCTCGCAAGGGCATGGCGGACACCGCGTTGCGTACTGCCGACTCGGGCTATCTGACCCGCCGACTCGTCGACGTCTCGCAGGACGTCATCATCCGTGAGGACGACTGCGGTACCGAGCGCGGCCTGGTGAAGAAGATCGCGGCGCGGCTCCCCAACGGCGGGCTCGTCAAGCATGAGAACGTCGAGACGGCGGCCTACGCGAGGTCCGCTGCGACCGAGGTCACCCATCCCAAGACCGGCGAGGTGCTGGTCGAAGCAGGCGGCGACCTCGGTGACGTCAAGATCTCCGAGCTCGTCGCCGCAGGGGTCGAGGACGTGCGCGTGCGCAGCGTGCTGACCTGCGACGCCCGCACGGGGACCTGTGCGAAGTGCTACGGGCGCTCCCTGGCGACCGGTCTGCTCGTCGACATCGGTGAGGCGGTCGGCATCATCGCCGCACAGTCGATCGGTGAGCCGGGCACCCAGCTGACCATGCGTACCTTCCACACCGGTGGTGTGGCGGGCGACGACATCACCCAGGGCCTGCCGCGCGTCGTGGAGCTTTTCGAGGCGCGCCAGCCCAAGGGCAAGGCGCCGATCTCGGAGGCCCAGGGTCGGGTCAGGGTCGAGGACAGCGAAAAGGGACGCAAGATCGTCGTTGTCCCCGACGACGGGTCAGAGGAGGAGGCCTTCCCGGTCAGCAAGCGGTCTCGGATGCTCGTCGCCGACGGCGACAGCGTCGAGGTCGGCCAGCCGCTGATCCATGGGACGCCCGACCCTGCGGACGTCTTGCGCGTGCTCGGCGTCCGCAAGGCGCAAGAGCACCTGGTCGAGGAGGTCCAGCAGGTCTACCGGATCCAGGGAGTCGCGATCCACGACAAGCACATCGAGATCATCATCCGCCAGATGCTGCGCCGGGTAACCGTCATCGAGTCCGGTGACGCGGCGCTGCTCCCGGGTGAGCTCGTCGACAGGATCCGCTTCGAGGACGAGAACCGCCGGGTCGTGTCCGAAGGCGGGACACCGGCCTCCGGACGTCCGGTGCTGATGGGGATCACCAAGGCGTCGCTGGCTACCGAGTCGTGGCTGTCCGCGGCGTCGTTCCAGGAGACCACCAAGGTGCTCACCGACGCGGCCATCCACGCAAAGTCCGACGCGCTGATGGGGCTGAAGGAGAACGTGATCATCGGCAAGCTGATCCCGGCGGGGACCGGTCTCGAGCGCTACCGCAACATCGCGGTTGAGCCGACCGAGGAGGCGCGGGCGCAGGCCTACTCGATGACGGCGTACGACCCCTACCAGTACGACTTCGGGGCAGCCGCCGGGCCGGCGGTCGCGTTGGACGAGCTCGACTTCAGCTCCTACCGCAACTGAGCTCACCAGCCGGGTCTCCATCTGCCTGGTGTGGTGGCCGGCTGGGGGCTTCCCACGGCCTGTTGTGCCAGGGAAGCCCCCACTTGCCTCGTCCAGCGCTGCATCGAGGTGTACGCCGGGGTGGCCTTTCCGCTTTGACCGACCTGAGCCGACCGGGTAATCTTTGACAGCGTGCCTGGCGCGCCAGGTGTTCGTGCGCGCTCCGGCCCCAGCCGGACCGTGCAGTCACAATCCCGAGCCGTGAACCGGCCAACCGCCCCCGCTGTCAGGCAACACGCCCGACCACGGGGGCCGCCCGAGGACATCCCAGCAGGAAACAGCGAAGGAAAGAGACGCCGCGGTGCCCACGATCCAGCAACTGGTCCGCAAAGGTCGCCAGGACAAGGTGGCCAAGAACAAGACGCCGGCGCTGAAGGGCTCACCCCAGCGCCGGGGTGTGTGCACGCGCGTCTACACCACCACACCGAAGAAGCCCAACTCCGCGCTGCGCAAAGTCGCCCGTGTGCGCCTGACCAGCCAGATCGAGGTCACCGCATACATCCCCGGCGTCGGTCACAACCTTCAGGAGCACTCGATCGTGCTGGTTCGCGGCGGCCGGGTGAAGGACCTCCCGGGTGTCCGTTACAAGATCATTCGCGGCTCCCTCGACACCCAAGGTGTGAAGAACCGCAAGCAGGCGCGAAGCCGCTATGGCGCCAAGAAGGAGAAGGGCTGATGCCGCGCAAAGGACCGGCTCCCAAGCGTCCCATCGAGATCGACCCCGTCTACTCCAACGTCGTGGTGTCACAGCTGATCGCGAAGGTCTTGGTGGACGGCAAGAAGCAGGTGGCGCAGCGCATCGTCTACAACGCGCTCGAAGGTTGCCGCGCCAAGACCGGCACCGACCCGGTCCTCACGCTCAAGCGCGCGCTCGAGAACGTGAAACCGACTCTCGAGGTCAAGAGCCGGCGCGTCGGCGGTGCTACCTACCAGGTGCCGGTCGAGGTGAAGGCAGAGCGGTCGACGACGCTGGCGCTGCGCTGGCTGGTGTCCTACTCCCAGGCACGCCGGGAGAAGACCATGGCGGAGCGGCTGATGAATGAGCTGCTCGATGCGTCCAACGGCCTCGGTGCGAGCGTCAAGCGCCGCGAGGACATCCACAAGATGGCGGAGTCCAACAAGGCCTTCGCGCACTACCGCTGGTGACGCGACCCAGCGGGAAGAGCGGCGTACGCAGGTACGCCATGAGCATCCGACTCTCGAGAACGAGGTAGAGGTCCACAGTGGCCACCGACATTTCGACCGACCTCGCCAAGGTCCGCAACATCGGGATCATGGCGCACATCGACGCGGGCAAGACCACGACGACCGAGCGCATCCTGTTCTACACCGGCATCAACTACAAGATCGGTGAGGTCCACGAGGGCGCGGCCACCATGGACTGGATGGAGCAGGAGCAAGAGCGCGGCATCACGATCACCTCCGCCGCTACGACGTGCTCCTGGAAAGATCACACGATCAACATCATCGACACACCCGGTCACGTCGACTTCACCGTCGAGGTCGAGCGCTCGCTGCGCGTCCTCGACGGCGCAGTGGCCGTGTTCGACGGGGTTGCCGGCGTCGAGCCGCAGTCGGAGACCGTGTGGCGCCAAGCCGACCGCTACCGCGTGCCACGGGTCTGCTTCGTCAACAAGCTCGACCGTACGGGCGCGGAGTTCCACCGTTGCGTCGAGATGATCGAGAACCGACTTGCGGCCACCCCGCTGGTGACCCAGATCCCGATCGGCACCGAGGCCGACTTCATCGGTGTGGTCGACCTTGTCGCGATGCGGGCTCTCACCTGGCGGGGCGAGACCGTGAAGGGCGACGACTACACCGTCGAGGAGATTCCGGCGTCTCACATCGACGCTGCAAACACCTGGCGCGACCGGCTGCTGGAGACGATCGCCGAGGCCGACGACGAGATGATGGAGCTCTATCTCGAAGGCCAAGAGCCAGAGACGGACGCGCTCAACGCGGCGATCCGGCGCGCGACGATCGCCGACAAGCTGACTCCCGTGCTGTGCGGTACGGCGTTCAAGAACAAGGGTGTGCAGCCGTTGCTCGATGCCGTGGTGGCGTGGTTGCCCTCACCGCTCGAGCTGGAAGCCGTACAGGGCCATGACGTCAAGGACGCCGAGATCGTGATCGAGCGCAAGCCGAGCGTCCACGAGCCCTTCGCGGCGCTGGCGTTCAAGATCATGACCGACCAGCACCTTGGCAAGCTCACCTACCTGCGCGTCTACTCCGGCCGCCTCGAGACCGGCACCACCGTGCTCAACCCGACCAAGGGCCGCAAGGAGCGAATCGGCAAGATCTATCGCATGCACGCCAACAAGCGGGAGGAAATCGCGGCGGTGGGAGCGGGCGACATCGTGGCGGTCATGGGGCTGAAGGACACGACCACCGGTGAGACGCTGTGCGACGTCGCAAGCCCGGTCGTGCTCGAGTCGATGACTTTTCCGGCCCCGGTCATCTCGGTGGCAATCGAGCCACGCAGCAAGGGAGACCAGGAAAAGCTCGGCACCGCGATCCAGCGGCTCTCCGACGAGGACCCGACGTTCCAGGTCCGCACCGACGACGAGACCGGCCAGACGATCATCGCCGGCATGGGTGAGCTGCACCTCGAGGTGCTGGTCGACCGGATGCGGCGAGAGTTCCGGGTCGAGGCGAACGTCGGCAAGCCGCAGGTGGCCTACCGCGAGACGATCCGCCAGCCGGTGCGCAAGCACTCCTACACCCACAAGAAGCAGACCGGCGGCTCCGGCCAGTTCGCCAAGGTCGTCATCGACATCGAGCCCACGGGTGGCGACGGCGACGGCGGCTACGAGTTCGTCAACGCGGTCACCGGTGGGCGCATACCCCGCGAGTACATCCCGGCCGTCGACGAAGGTGCCCAGGAGGCCATGGAGTTCGGCGTTCTCGCCGGCTACCCCATGGTCGACGTCAAGGTGACCCTCCAGGACGGCGGCTACCACGACGTCGACTCCTCCGAGCTCGCGTTCAAGATCGCCGGCTCCATGGCGTTCAAGGAGGCGGCGCGAAAGGCCAACCCGGTGCTGCTCGAGCCGGTCATGGCGGTCGAGGTGACCACACCCGACGACTACATGGGCGAGGTCATCGGCGACCTCAACTCCCGCCGCGGCCACATTCAGGCGATGGACGAAGGCGTCGGCAACACCCGAGTGGTGAAGGCGCTCGTCCCCGCGTCCGAGATGTTCGGCTACGTGGGGGACCTGCGGTCGAAGACCCAAGGCCGTGCGGTCTACTTTATGCAGTTCGACTCGTACGCCGAGGTTCCGCGGAACGTCGCTGACGAGATCATCAAGAAGGTCCGCGGCGAGTGACATCGCTCGCCCGGCGTACACGCAACCAGTTCTAGGAGGAGTCCAAGTGGCGAAGGCCAAGTTCGAGCGGACAAAGCCGCACGTCAACATCGGCACGATCGGCCATATCGACCACGGGAAGACGACCCTGACCGCGGCGATCTCGAAGGTGCTCCACGGCCAGCACCCCGACCTCAACCCGGTGTTCGCGTTCGACGACATCGACAAGGCGCCGGAAGAGAAGCAGCGCGGCATCACGATCTCGATCGCGCACATCGAGTACCAGACCGAGAAGCGGCACTACGCGCACGTCGACTGCCCGGGCCACGCGGACTACATCAAGAACATGATCACCGGTGCCGCGCAGATGGACGGCGCCATCCTGGTGGTGGCCGCCACCGACGGGCCCATGCCGCAGACCCGGGAGCACGTGTTGCTCGCCCGCCAAGTTGGGGTGCCCGCGATCGTGGTGGCTCTGAACAAGTGCGACATGGTCGACGACGAGGAGATCCTCGAGCTTGTCGAGCTCGAGGTGCGCGAGCTGCTGAGCGAGTACGAGTTCCCCGGCGACGACATTCCTGTCGTTCGAGTGGCGGCGTTCCCGGCGCTGAACGGCGACGAGAAGTGGTCGGCGTCCATCGGTGAGCTCATGGAGGCGGTCGACGAGGCAATCCCGCAGCCCGAGCGCGAGACGGAGAAGCCGTTCCTGATGCCCGTCGAGGACGTCTTCACGATCACCGGACGTGGCACGGTCATCACCGGCCGGATCGAGCGTGGCATCGTCAAGATCAACGAGACCGTCGACATCATCGGCATCCGCGACGAGAAGCAGACGACCACGGTCACCGCGGTCGAGATGTTCCGCAAGATCCTCGACGAAGGCCGAGCGGGCGAGAACGTCGGGCTGCTGCTGCGCGGCACCAAGCGCGAGGACGTCGAGCGCGGCATGGTCGTCATCAAGCCGGGCACCACGACTCCGCACACCGACTTCGAAGCACAGGTCTACATCTTGTCCAAGGAGGAGGGTGGCCGGCACACGCCGTTCTTCAACAACTACCGGCCGCAGTTCTACTTCCGGACGACCGACGTGACCGGGGTGGTCACCCTGCCGGAGGGCACCGAAATGGTGCTGCCCGGCGACAACACGGAGATGAAGGTCGAACTGATCCAGCCCATCGCCATGGAGGAAGGTCTGCGCTTCGCCATCCGTGAAGGCGGGCGCACCGTGGGCGCGGGGCGGGTCACCAAGATCAACAAGTAGCAGCGAGGCGTCTGTCGTCGACCCGGTCTGCCGCATAGCCGCAGGCCGGGTCTCGGGGGGATTGGCGTGGCTGTCAGGCGGTCTGGCATACTGTTGCGGTTGCCTGGAGGGCGGCCGGGCGGGGCGTCAGACCGCGCCGGACACCGTTCGGACAACAGCCGCTTCGCAGCACAGCGCTTTTCGCACCACAGCCCGAGCGCGTCGAGAGCATCACGCGCGTCCCCACTACGAAACAACCCGGGCGTATCTGCCCGAGCATGCGACACGCCCGACCGCGGGGGTCGCAGCACAGTGCTCTCGCCTCATCCGAGGCGCGAACGACCGCAGCGACACACGAAGCAGAGGACCAGAGAAGCGATGGCGGGACAGAAGATCCGCATCCGGCTCAAGGCCTACGACCATGAGGTGATCGACACCTCCGCGCGCAAGATCGTGGACACGGTCACCCGCACGGGTGCGAGGGTCGCAGGGCCGGTGCCGCTGCCCACGGAGAAGAACGTCTACTGCGTGATCCGCTCCCCGCACAAGCACAAGGACAGCCGTGAGCACTTCGAGATGCGCACCCACAAGCGGCTGATCGACATCATCGACCCGACGCCCAAGACCGTCGACTCGTTGATGCGGCTCGACCTTCCGGCCGGTGTCGACATCGAGATCAAGCTCTAGAGGACGCTGAGATGAGCATCGACCGCAACGTCCGCGGACTGCTGGGCACCAAGCTCGGCATGACCCAGACGTGGGACGAGAACAACCGGGTGGTGCCGGTCACCGTGATTTCGGCGGTCTCCAACGTCGTCACGCAGGTGCGCCTGCCCGACACCGACGGCTACTCGGCCGTCCAGATCGGCTTTGGCGAGATCGACGGCCGCAAGGTGACCAAGCCGATGGCCGGGCACTTTGCCAAGGCCGGCACGACCCCACGTCGCCATCTGCTCGAGATCCGCACCGCTGACGCCGACAGCTATGCGCTCGGTCAGGAGATCACAGCGGAGCTGTTCACGACCGGCGAGACCGTCGACGTCACCGGCACGAGCAAGGGCAAAGGCTTCGCCGGAGTGATGAAGCGGCACGGGTTCCAGGGCCAGCGGGCGAGCCACGGTGCCCACCGGGTGCACCGCAAGCCCGGCTCCATCGGAGCCTGTTCCACGCCGGCTCGCGTCTTCAAGGGTGTCCGCATGGCCGGCCGGATGGGCGGTGACCGCGTGACGACCCAGAACCTCGTCGTCCACGCCGTAGACGCCGAGCGCGGGCTGATTCTCGTCAAGGGTGCCGTGCCCGGTCCGCGGGGTGGGCTCGTCGTCGTCCGCAGCGCCAGCAAGCGCAAGGAGGTCCGGCAGTGAGCCCGACAGCTCCGTCGGCGGCCAGCGTCGACGTCCTCGACTCCGCCGGGGCAAAGGTCGGCTCGGTCGACCTCCCCGCCGACGTCTTCGCGGCACCGGTCAACGTGGCGCTGATCCACCAGGTGGTCGTCGCCCAGCAGGCGGCGGCCCGCCAAGGCACGCACTCCACCAAGAGTCGTGGGGAGGTCTCCGGTGGCGGCGCCAAGCCTTACCGGCAGAAGGGCACCGGACGGGCGCGCCAAGGCTCCATCCGAGCACCTCAGTTCGCCGGCGGCGGCGTCGTGCACGGGCCAACTCCGCGCCGCTACGACCAGCGCACCCCGAAGAAGATGAAGGCAGCAGCGCTGCGTGGCGCGTTGTCCGACCGAGCCAGCGCCGGTCGGCTGCACGTGGTCGCGAGCCTGGTCGAGGGAGACGTGCCATCGACGAAGACAGCGCTCGCGGCACTGGCGAAGCTGACCGAACGCCCGCGCGTGCTCGTCGTCCTCGAACGCGGTGACGACCGCACCTGGCTCAGCCTGCGCAACGCCCCCAACGTCCATCTGCTCGCCGCCGACCAGCTGAACACCTACGACGTTCTGGTCAGCGACGACGTCGTGTTCACTCAGGCGGCGTTCGAGTCATTCGTGACTCGGGCCAGCAGCCGTGCGACTGCGACCACTCCGGTCGGCCTCTCCGATGAGGTTACGACCAAGACCCCGACGAAGGCCGCAAAGAAGCCTGCGACGGGGGCGTCGGCGAAGGCCGCGGACAAGTCCCCAACGACGACGAAAAAGACGGCTGCCGACAAGTCCCCAACGACGACGAAGAAGACGGCTGTGGACAAGGCGTCGGCAACGACCGGTGACGTCGAGCTCAGCGAGGGAGGCGACCGGTGAGCAACCTGCACCGAGACCACCGTGACGTCTTGATCGCACCGGTCGTCAGCGAGAAGAGCTACGGCCTGCTCGACCAGAACAAGTACACCTTCCTGGTCGACCCGCGGGCCAACAAGACCGAGATCAAGATCGCCGTGGAGAAGATCTTCAACGTCAAGGTGACCAGCGTCAACACGCTGAACCGCAGCGGCAAGCGCCGGCGTACCCGAGCCGGCTGGGGCTCCCGCTCGGACACCAAGCGCGCCGTCGTCAGTGTTGTCGCCGGTCAGCGCATCGACATCTTCGGAGGCCCGGTCTCATGACGGGCACGGGACGCGAGGACTGAGCACATGGGCATCCGCAACTACAAGCCGACGACGCCTGGCCGCCGTGGCTCCAGCGTGGCCGACTTCGCCGAGGTAACCCGGACCCAACCGGAGAAGTCACTCGTCGAGCCGCTGCCGAAGAAGGGTGGGCGCAACAACCAGGGCCGCATCACCACCCGGCACCAGGGCGGCGGGCACAAGCGCGCCTACCGGTTGATCGACTTCCGCCGCTACGACAAGGACGGTGTGCCGGCCAAGGTCGCACACATCGAGTACGACCCCAACCGGACCGCGCGCATCGCGCTGCTGCACTACGTCGATGGCGAGAAGCGCTACATCGTGGCGCCGACAGGGCTGCGGCAGGGGGCACAGGTCGAGAGTGGGCCCGGCGCGGACATCAAGACCGGCAACAACCTGCCGCTGCGCAACATCCCGGTCGGAACGACCGTCCACGCGATCGAGCTGCGACCGGGGGGCGGCGCCAAGATCGCCCGCTCCGCCGGTGCCCGTGTCCAGCTCGTCGCCAAGGAGGGTGCCCGCGCACAGCTGCGGATGCCCTCCGGTGAGATGCGCTACGTCGACGTGCGCTGCCGGGCGACCGTAGGAGAGGTCGGCAACGCCGAGCAGTCCAACATCAACTGGGGCAAGGCTGGGCGGATGCGCTGGAAGGGCAAGCGCCCGAGCGTACGCGGCGTGGCCATGAACCCGGTCGACCATCCGCACGGCGGCGGCGAAGGCAAGACCTCCGGCGGCCGCCATCCCGTCTCACCATGGGGCCGCCCCGAGGGCCGGACGCGCAAGCGCAAGGCCAGTGATCAGCTGATCGTCCGCCGCCGTAAGACCGGAAAGCGCTGAGAGGGGCCGAGGAGATGCCACGTAGCCTGAAGAAGGGCCCGTTCGTCGACGACCACCTGTCCAAGAAGGTCGACGCCCTGAACGCCAAGGGCGCCAAGACCGTCATCCAGACGTGGTCCCGGCGGTCGATGATCGTGCCGTCGATGATCGGCCACACGATCGCGGTCCACGACGGCCGCAAACACGTGCCCGTGTTCATCACCGACTCGATGGTGGGGCACAAGCTCGGCGAGTTTGCACCTACCCGCACGTTCCGTGGCCATGACAAAGACGACCGCAAAGCCCGGCGCCGTTAGCCGCGCCACCCAGCCAACCACCCGACCCGCGAGACCCGACCGACGGAAGAGTCCGACATGAGCGTGAAGGAGCGCAGGCGCACCAGCGCCCGCCGCGAAAACCTGCTGGGCGACGAGCCTGGCGCGTTCGCTGTGGCACGCTTCGTCCGGGTGGCGCCACGTAAAGCCCGTCGGGTCGTCGACCTGGTGCGCGGTGCGGATGTCGACGACGCGCTGGCGTTGCTGCGATTCGCCCCCCAGGCGGCCAGCGAGCCCGTCTTCAAGCTGCTGACCAGCGCAATCTCCAACGCCGAAGGCGGCGAAGGGCTCGAGCGGGCAACCCTGATGGTCTCCAAGGCGATGGTCGACGAGGGGCCAACCTTGAAACGGTTCCGGCCGCGCGCCCAGGGTCGAGCTTCTCGGATCAACAAGCGCACGAGCCACATCACCGTCGTGGTGTCCCCGCGTCCCGAACGTGGTGACATCCAGCCGTCGCCCTCTGGCCGCGGCTCTCGGCAAGGCAGGAAGGCCAGCTAGTGGGACAGAAAGTCAACCCGCACGGGTTCCGGCTCGGCATCTCCACCGATCACAAGAGCCGGTGGTATGCCGACAAGCTCTACAAGTCCTATGTGGGGGAAGATGTAGCGATTCGACGCATGCTCACCAAGGGCATGGAGCGGGCCGGCATCTCCCGGGTGGAGATCGAGCGCACCCGCGACCGGGTCCGAGTTGATATCCACACCGCTCGACCGGGCATCGTCATCGGCCGCCGCGGCGCCGAGGCCGACCGAATTCGCAGCGACCTCGAGACGCTGAGCGGCAAGCAGATCCAGCTGAACATTCTCGAGGTCAAGAACCCAGAGGTCGACGCGCAGCTTGTCGCCCAAGGGGTCGCGGAGCAGCTGTCTAGCCGGGTGTCGTTTCGTCGGGCTATGCGTAAGGCGATGCAGACCACCATGCGCGGCGGTGCCCTCGGTATTCGCGTGCAGTGCTCGGGCCGCCTGGGCGGTGCCGAGATGTCCCGGTCGGAGTTCTATCGGGAGGGCCGCGTCCCTCTGCACACGTTGCGCGCAGACGTCGACTACGGCTTCTACGAAGCACGGGCGACGTTCGGGCGCATCGGGGTGAAGGTCTGGATCTACAAGGGAGAAGTGGCCGGGACCAGGGCCGAGCGTGAGGCCCAGGCGGCGGCTCGGGCGCTCGCTGGTGGCCGCGCCCGCCCCGCGGCTCGTCGCAGGCCCGACCGGCCGGAGCGCCCCACCGCCGAGCTCACCGGCACCGAGGCGGCCACGGCTACCGCCACATCCACTAGCGCTGCAGCATCGAGCGCCCCAGCCGCGACAGCGGTCGTGGCCGCCCCGGCGGCAACTTCTGCCGCCGCGGAGCCGTCGGCCGCTGCTCCAAGCGCAGCGCAGGAGGCCTGAGCCATGCTCATCCCCCGACGGGTCAAGCACCGCAAGCAACACCACCCCAAGCGCTCCGGCATGGCCAAGGGCGGCACAAGCCTGGCGTTCGGCGACTTCGGCATTCAGGCCGTCGAAGGCTCCTACGTCACGAACCGGCAGATCGAGTCCGCTCGAATCGCCATGACCCGGCACATTCGTCGCGGGGGCAAGGTCTGGATCAACATCTATCCCGACCGCCCGATCACCAAGAAGCCCGCGGAAACGCGCATGGGCTCGGGCAAGGGGTCACCGGAGTGGTGGGTGGCCAACGTCCGGCCCGGTCGGATGATGTTCGAGCTGTCGGGGGTGCCTGAACCCATCGCCCGCGAGGCACTGCGCCGCGCGATGCACAAGTTGCCGATGAAGTGCCGGTTCGTGAGCCGGGAAGGGAGTGATCTGTGATGGCGGCCGGGACGAGTGCGGCAGAGCTGCGCGCAAGCGTGGACAAGGAGCTGGCCGAGAAGCTGAGCCAGGCCAAGGAGGAGCTGTTCAACCTGCGCTTCCAGTCCGCCACCGGTCAGCTGGAAAGCCACGGCAGGTTGCGCCTGGTCCGCCGGGAGATCGCCCGCATCTACACG
>DATHBP010000212.1:0-3109 GCA_035296085.1 Nocardioidaceae bacterium
TTTCCCTTCGTGACTTCGCCCCAGGGGCCCGAGTGGGCCACCCGGGGCGATGCCAGACGTACGAGTGGTGCGAGCAGCGGACGCTGTCGCGATGTCAGCAGCGGCAGGTCACTTGTCGACGACGGCGAGCACGTCGCGAGCGGAGAGGATGAGGTACTCCTCCCCCGACAGCTTGACCTCGGTGCCGCCGTACTTGCTGTAGATGACCTTGTCGCCGACCGAGATGTCGAGCGGGACGCGGTTGCCGTTGTCGTCGATGCGACCCGGGCCAACTGCCAAGACCTCGCCCTCTTGGGGCTTCTCCTTGGCGGTGTCCGGAATGACCAGGCCAGAGGCCGTGGTCTGCTCTGCGTCGAGCGTCTGGACGACGATCCGGTCTTCGAGCGGCTTGATGTTGATCGACACTGTGCCGACCTCCCCTTTCATGGGACGAGAGAAGGTTGCGCTTGGGGGCGGTCGAGTCGCCGTCGTCGCGGGCGCCGGCGAACCTTCCGCGTTAGCACCCTCATAGGGAGAGTGCCAACGCAGAATCTATGCCGAATCTGGCACTCGGTCAACTCAAGTGCCAGCCGGCCTGCACCCCGGGTGCAGCGGCACCGGGGCGATGCGCTCCCCGCCGGCCAAGGGCGTACGGCTGCTTCCCCCGGCAGTTGCCCACTTCGCTCGGCGGATCCCCCGCGCCAAGTGGGCAACTACCCACACAACCGGGTAGTTGCCCCCCGCGCCGGAGCGCCTGGCTGGGGACAATGGCCGGTGTGGACGTCGCGACACTGGCCGCCCTCATTGAGCCAGGCGGGCAGCGGCTGCTCGAGCTCGTGGAGCGGGAGCTGGACGCCACCAACGCCCTGCCGCTCGGCACCCGGCTGCGCCGGCAGTACGACGGACACCTAGTCGCCGCTGCCCTCACCCAGGTGTCGTTACGCCGGCAGGCCCGTGTCAAGTTCGGGCTCGACGCGCAGCGGATGTACTTCACCCGTGACGCACTCGAGCAGGCGACGACCAGGCTTGTTGCCGAGCACCGCGCGGCGAGGCTCGGCCGGGCCTCGCCGTCGGCGCTGGTCGACCTCGGCTGCGGACTGGGCGCCGATCTGTTCGCGCTCCTGCGCGAGGGGCTGCCGGCGACCGGTGTCGACAACGACCCGCTCCGGGTCGCCCTGGCTCGCTCGAACCTCTCCGCGCTCGGCCTCACCGCGCAGGTGCTCGACGCTGACGCCCTGGTGCTCGACCGCAGCCACTACGACATCGCGTACGCCGATCCGTCCCGCCGTGGCGCGCGCGGCCGGATCTTCGACCCAGCCGGCTACTCGCCGCCGTGGACGTTCGTCCTTCGCCTGCTGGCCGGGGACGCGTGCGTCAAGGTGGCCCCAGGCCTGGGACACGCCCTGCTACCCGACGGCGTGGAGGCCGAGTGGGTGAGCGAGCGCGGCGAGGTGAAGGAGGCCGCGCTGTGGTCTGGGCGGCTGACGAGCACGCGGCGTCGGGCCACCGTGCTTCCGGCCGGTGCGACGCTGACCGACGGCGACGACCCCGGCAGCGCGCCGGTTCGAGGGCCTGGGCAATTCCTGTACGAGCCGGACGGCGCCGTGATCCGCGCCGGTCTCGTCACCGCTGTGGCGGGCCTGGTCCACGGTGGCCTGCTCGACCAGAAGATCGCGTACGTGACCAGCGACCGGCAGGTGGCGACGCCGTTCGCCCGCGGGTTCGAGGTGCTCGACCGGATCCCGTACGCACAGAAGCCGCTGCGGGGCTACCTGCGGGCGCGTGGCGTCGGCCCACTCACCGTGAAAAAGCGTGGGGTGGACATCGACCCGGTGGCCCTCCGCCAGCGGCTCGCGCTGCGCGGCGACGTACCGGCCACGATCGTGCTCACCCGGTTCGCCGGTCGTGCGGGCGCGCTGCTCGTACGGCCGCTGGACCCCAGCGGTTCCACGGGTGTCTGACCTCGCCGACCGCGACCGGCTCGACCGTCTAGGTTGAGCGGGCGACGAAAATCATGCCCATCGAGGAGTCGCCTGCCATGCCAACCGACTACTACGACCTCGGCCAGCACAGCTACCCGATCTCGACATCCTTGCCGGCGACACAGCTGTGGTTCGACCGCGGGCTCGCGTGGACCTACGGGTTCAACCACGAGGAGGCGATCCGCTGCTTCGAGCAAGCGCTCGAGCTCGACCCGCACTGCGCGATGGCCTACTGGGGCATCGCCTACGCCATCGGCCCCAACTACAACAAGGCGTGGGACCAGTTCGACCCGGTGGAGCTGGCGGAGACACTGCCCAAGGCGTATGCCGTCGCGCGGAAAGCGGTCGAAACGAGCGGCATGGCGACGCCAACCGAACGCGCGCTGATCGCCGCGCTGGAGTCCAGGTATCCCGCGCCGGATCCGCCGACTGACTTCGCAGCCTGGAATGTCGGGTTCGCCGACTCCATGCGCGAGGTCTACCGCCGCCATCCAGACGACCTGGATGTGACGGCGCTGTTCGCCGACGCGCTCATGAACATCACTCCCTGGCGGCTGTGGGACCAAGCCACCGGCCAGCCCGCCCCCGGTGCGGCCACCGAAGAGGCGCGGGAGGCGCTGGAGCGGGCGCTGGGAGCGCCCGCTGCGGCGGAGCATCCCGGTGTGCTTCACGTCTATGTCCACCTGATGGAGATGTCGCCGTTCCCGGAGCGGGCGCTGCCCGCTGCCGACCGGCTGCGGGGCCTCGTGCCGGACGCGGGCCACCTCGAGCACATGCCGACCCACATCGACGTCCTGTGCGGCGACTACCGACGTGTCGTGACATCGAACGCCGCGGCGATCGCCGCGGATCGCAAGTACCTCGACAATGCCGGCGCCATGAACTTCTACACCCTCTACCGCGCGCACAACTACCACTTCAAGATCTACGGGGCGATGTTCCTGGGCAACGCGACGGCTGCGCTGTCTGCTGCCGATGAGCTGGCCGCCTCGCTGCCGGCGGACCTGCTGCGCGTCGAGGTGCCACCAATGGCCGACTGGGCCGAGGGGTTCGTACCGATGAAGATGCATGCGCTGATCCGGTTCGGCCGCTGGCAGGAGATCATCGACACCCCGCTCCCCGCCGACAGCAAGCTGTTCTGCGTGACC
>DATHBP010000213.1:0-7690 GCA_035296085.1 Nocardioidaceae bacterium
ATGAACGGGGAGAGGGCGAGGCCAGCCGCGTCGAGTCCGCCGCGGGCGACGGAACGAGCTCGCTGCCGGGTGCTCCGCGCTGACGACGGTGCCTCGAGCCCGATCCCGTGCGCGGTGCCACCCGAGACCACCAGCACCGTCCCGTCGCGCAGCTGCGGGCGCTGGCGGTAGCCGACCCGGTCGCCGCGTCGTACCCGGTGGGCGTCGAGCACGTCCGCGCGCACTGATAACGCCTCGCGGTCGCCCAGCCACAACGCGGTGCCGATCCTGGGCCTGAGCTCGACCTCCGGGTGCTGCTTGCGCAGGTCGGCGAGCTCCGGCCCGGCGAGGTGGGACAGGAAGACACGCGTCGTCGCCAGTCGAGCCGTCCGCAGCCGAGCCAGCCAGGTCTCCGCTTCAGCGAGGTTGTGCCGGGCGTCCGCAAGCGGCAGGTGTAGGGCGACGCCCTCCAGACGTACGCCGCCAAGCGACTCGCCGGCGGCAGCGAACTCGTCGGGCGGCAGCCCGTGCCGGCGCATCGACGTCAGCGCCTCGACGATGACCCGCGGCCGCGGCGAGGCAACGCTCAGCCCGGCGAGGTCGCTCAGCCGGCCGACGGTGTGGACGATCCGCTCGCCGTACTCCACCGCGGGCAGAAACGGACGCCACGGCGAGAGGACCAACACGTCGGCGGTGCAGCGCGACAGCACCTCCGGAACCTCTTCGTAGGTGCCGACCGCCAGCAGGTCGCATCCCAGCCACTGCACCCGGCGGGCCAGCCGAGCGATGCCGAAGCCGTAGCCGTTGCCCTTGGCGACCGGGACCAGGCCGGTGCTCTCCGCGGCGACGGTCCGCAGATGCCCGCGCCACCTGTCGCCGTCGACGCAGAGCGACAGCGCCACTAGCGCCGCCGCATGTACAGGTCGAACGCCCGGTAGAGCACGCGGGATATCGGCAGATCCCACTCACCGAGGTACTCGACGGCTTCGCCACCGGTGCCCAGCTTGAACGAGATCAGCCCGAAGTGCGGGTCGGCCGCGTCGAGGGTGTCGGTGATGCCGCGCAGGTCGTACACGTCGGCTCCGGCGGCGAGGGAGTCGCGGATCATCTGCCACTGGATCGCGTTGGAGCCGCGCACGTCGCGTTTCGACGTCGAGGACGCCCCGTACGAGTACCAGGTGTGCGCGCCCACCCGCACCCACGTCGTGGCAGCGACCAGCGCGCCGTCGTGATGGGCCAGGTAGAGCCGGATGCGGTCCGCATCCTCGCCGAGCAGCGCCGCGAACATCGTGGCGAAGTACTCGACCGGCCGCGGTCGGAAGCCGTCGCGCACTGCGGTCTCGGCGTACAGGGCGTGGAACGCCTTGAGATCGGCGTCAAGGCGCGACGACGCCCCCTGGGCACGGGTCACCTCGACCCCGGCCTTGGCCGCCTTCTTGATGTTGCGCCGCCACTGCTGGTTCATCCCGCTCAGCACGTCGTCCTCGCTACGACCGGTGAGCGGCAGCTGGAACACGTACGCCGGTTGCCCGATGCCGAACCCGTCGGCGTTCACGACCGGCCGCCAGCCCTTCGCGCGCAACGTCGCCGCGGTGTGCTCCGCGCCGGGAGGCCGCTCGTCGGCAGGTACGTCGCCGAGCCGCCGGTGGGCGCCCTCGGCGATTGCCTTCTTGACCGTCGCCGCATGCCAGCGCCGGCACGCCACGGGCGGCCCGATGCGCACGCCGAACGCTCCCTTGCTCTTCGCGTGGTCTCGCAAGGCGGCGAGCATGTCGGCGAGGTCGAGGGCGTGCCAGTCGAGCAACGGGCCTTCGGGCAGGTAGGCCAGCGAGCGCCCGAGCTTCGGGATCGCCCGGTAGAGGACGAGTCCGGCGCCGACGAGCCGCTCACCGTCGTACCAGCCGAGCGACTCGTGCTCCCACTCCGGCTTGACCTCGCCCCACGCCGGGGTCTGCAGGAAGCTGGCGCTGGGCTGGCGGCGTACGAACGCCAGATGCTCCGCCGCGCTGATCGGGCGGACGGCGCTCACGCGGCGGAACGCTACCCGAGGCGCTCGCGGAGGAAGGCCAGATCGCTGTCGTGCCCGACCGCCGGAGTCTCGATCACGACGGGGGCTTGCGCGTCCCTGGCCACGGCAGCGATGTCCTCGGGGTCGATGCGCCCCGTGCCGAAGTTCGCGTGCCGGTCGGCGCCCGAGCCGAACGCGTCGCGACTGTCGTTGGCGTGCACGAGGTCGATGCGCCCGGTGATGGCCAGCACTCGCTCGACGACGCCGGCCAGCTCCTCGCCGCCGGCGTGGAAGTGGCAGGTGTCGAGGCAAAAGCCCAGCTGGTCGCCGCCTTCGACGGAGTTGACCGCCTCCCAGACGGCGGCGATGCGGTCGAGGTGGCGGGCCATCGCGTTGTCGCCGCCGGCAGTGTTCTCCAGCAGCAACGGGCAGCGCATCTCGAGGCGCTCGATGCACTTGCGCCAGTTGTCGAACCCGGTCGAAGGGTCGTCGGTCTTACCGACGTGGCCTCCGTGCACGATGACCGCCTGTGCGCCGATCTCGGCCGCCGCGTTGACCGTCTGCTGCAACAGCTTGCGGCTCGGGATGCGGATGCGGTTGTTGGTCGTCGCCACGTTGAGCACGTACGGCGCGTGGACGTAGAGGTCGATGTCGGCCTCTGCCGCGTCGCGCCGCAGCGCTTCCGCGCCGCCGGCGTAGGCCACCTTGGGGCCTTTCCACCCCTGGGGGTCTCCCAGGAAGAACTGCGAGAGGCTCGCCGATCGAGTCTTCGCCTCGAAGAGGGGGTCTGTCTGGTCGACGTGCGCACCGATGCGCAGCGGTTCACCCATGACGTCAGCGTAGGGCCGGTTCACTAGTGTTCGCGTCACCGGTGCCGGACGGGGCGACCGACACGAGGGGACGGAAGGGCAGGCCATGGGGTACGCCGCTCGCGCGGAGGCGTTGAGCAAGGTCTACGGTGCGGGATCGACGAGTGTGGTGGCCCTCGACGACGTCACGATCGCGTTCGCCGAAGCCGAGTTCACCGCCGTCATGGGACCATCGGGGTCTGGCAAATCGACGCTCATGCACTGCATGGCGGGGCTGGACTCGGCGACGGCCGGCCAGGTCCATGTCGGTGACACCGAGCTCACCGGGCTGAATGACAAGGACCTGACCCGGCTGCGGCGAGACCGGATCGGCTTCGTGTTCCAGGCGTACAACCTCGTGCCGACCCTGAGCGCCCGGGAGAACATCGCGCTCCCGCTGTCGATCGCCGGCCGAAACCCCGACCCGCAGTGGTTCGACACGGTGGTGGACACGTTAGGGCTTCGGGACCGGCTCGGCCATCGGCCCAACGAACTCTCGGGCGGGCAGCAGCAGCGGGTCGCTTGTGCGCGCGCGCTGATGAGCCAGCCATCGATCGTGTTCGCCGACGAGCCGACCGGAAACCTCGACTCAGCAGCGACGGACGAGGTGCTGACCTTCTTGCGCCGCAGCGTCACGGAGTTTCGCCAGACGGTCGTGATGGTTACCCACGACCCGGCCGCGGCGGCCTACACCGACCGGGTCGTCTTCCTCGCCGACGGTCGCGCGGTCGATGATCTCCACAACCCCAGTGCGGACTCGGTCCTGGAAACGATGAAGAGGCTGCAGCGGCTCGTGCTGCCCGCGCAGTCGTCCGACCCGCAGGGGGTCTGAGCGTGCTGCGGGCGACATTGCGCAGCTTGTTCGCGCGCAAGCTGCGCCTTGCCATGAGCGCGTTCGCCATCGTGCTGGGCGTCGCCTTCGTCGCCGGCTCGTTCGTGTTCACCGACACGCTGGGAAGCAGCTTCGACGCCATCGTCAAGGGCAGCACCGGTGACGTCGTCGTGCAGATCCGCAACGCCGAGGACGCCGTCGACCAGCTCGGTGGAGGGGACTCGAGGACCATTCCGGCGAGCGTCGTGAAGAGACTTGCGGACGCTCCCGGCGCGGAACGCGTTGACGGCAACGTAACCGTCAACAACGTTTTCGTCGTCGGAAAGGACGGCAAGCCGATCGGCGGCAACGGACCACCTTCGTTCGCGCTGAACTACAACACTGCGCCGGCGATGAGCGACGACCTGGCGTTGCGCGTCGTGGCGGGAACACCGCCCCGAAGGCCGGGCGACATCATGCTCGACGAGGCAACCGTCGAGCGGGCCGGGTATGCGGTCGGCGACACCGTGCCGCTGCTCACGCTGGGCGCCGAGCCGAGACTGGAGCAGCGGCTGGTGGGCGTGGCGCGCTTCGGTGAGGGGTCACTCGTGGGCGCCTCGCTCACCGTGTTCGACACTGCCGCGATGCAGGAGCTGTTCTTCGGCGGTCGCGACGTCTACACCGACGCCTGGGTGACGGCCAAGGACGGCGTGTCCCAGGCGCAGCTGCGAGACCAGGTCGACGAGCTGCTGCCCGCGGCCTTCACAGCTCGCACCGGGGATGTCGTGGCCGCAGAGACCCAGGACGACATCGGCACCGCGCTGAACTTCATCAACATCTTCCTGCTGGTGTTCGCCGGTGTGGCCTTGGTGGTCGGGTCGTTCCTCATCATCAACACGTTCTCGATCCTGGTGGCGCAGCGCAGTAGGGAGCTGGCGTTGCTGCGCGCCCTCGGGGCGTCTCGACCGCAGGTGACCCGTTCGGTGTTGGTCGAAGCGCTGGCGGTGGGGCTCCTCGGGTCGACCCTCGGACTCGCTCTCGGCTTCGCACTAGCCCTCGGGCTGCAGGCGCTTTTCGCCTTGTTCGGTCTGGACATCGCCGACGCCGGGCTGGTCTTCTCGCCCCGTACGGCGCTGGTCTCCTACGTGGTCGGCATGGGCGTCACGCTGCTCGCGGCGTACATCCCGGCCCGCCGGGCAAGCCGGATCGCCCCGGTGGCGGCGCTGCGTGACGACGTCCACCTTCCGGAGACCTCGGTGCGTCGGCGCAGCCTGATCGGCGTCGGTCTGCTCGCGGTCGGTGCCGCCCTGATGGCGGCCGGCCTCGCGAGCAGCGGCGGACGAGCCGCGGCGCTCGTGGGCGGCGGGGTGCTCGGTGTTCTGCTCGGGGTGACGTTGCTCAGCCCGGTGCTGAGCCGGCCACTCCTGAAGGGGCTCGGCTACCTCTACCGGCCGTTCGGCTCCGCCGGTTTGCTCGCCACCCAGAACACGCTGCGCAACCCCCGCCGGACAGCGGCAACCGCCTCGGCTCTGATGATCGGTCTCGCCCTGGTGTCGGCGATGTCGGTGCTCGGCGCGTCCACGAACGCCAGCCTCGGCAAGCTCGTCAGCGAGAACCTGGTCGCCGACTACGTGATCTCCAACGCGATCGGCGTGCCGTTCTCGGCGGCGGTCGCCGGGCAGGTGGCCGAGGTTCCGGGCGTCGCCGCGGTCGCGCCGTTCCGGGTGGCGAACGCCGACGTGAACGGCCGCAGCGCCTACCTCGCCGCCACCGACCCGCGCGCGTTCGCGCAGATGGTCACCATGCAGGCGAGCGAAGGGTCGCTGGATGCTCTGCGGGGGCCCAGCATCGCGATCGACACCAGGACAGCGAGAGAGCTCGAGGTGGGCGCCGGCGACACCGTTGCGGTGGAGTTCCCGGCCGGAGTGCAGCGGCTGCGGGTCGCGGCCACGTACGAGCAGAACCCGGCGGTTGGCAGCTATCTGGTGCCGCTCTCTGTTTTCGAAGCAGCCGCGCTCAACCCGGCGGATTCCTATGTGTACGTGCTCCGCGAACCCGAGGCGTCCAGCGCGCAGGTGCACGCGGGGATCGACAAGATCGTGGCCGACCTACCGACGGTCTCGTTGAAGGACCAGCAGCAGTTCGCAGACGAGCAGCGCGAAGGAATCAACCAGCTGCTCTACCTCATCTACGCCCTGCTCGGCCTCGCCGTCGTCATCGCCGTCCTCGGCATCGTCAACACATTGGCCCTGTCGGTGATCGAACGGACCCGTGAGGTGGGCCTGCTGCGCGCGGTGGGCATGAGCAGGCGCCAGCTGCGGCTGATGGTGCGGCTGGAGTCGATCGCCATCTCGGTGCTCGGCGCCGTCCTCGGCGTGGTCATGGGTGTCGGATTCGGCGTGGTGTTGCAGCGTGCGATCGCCGATGAGGGCATCGAGGTGCTGGCGATCCCGGTCGGCCGGTTGCTGCTGTTCGTCGCGATCGCGGCGCTCGTCGGCGTCCTCGCCGCGGTGCTGCCCGCTCGGCGGGCCGCACGCATCGACGTGCTGCGGGCGATCACCACCCACTGACGGCGTCCTGCCCGGGTGCGGGCTGTGGATGAGCAGTTGGGGGCCGGCTCTACCCGCTGCTAGTCTCGGCCTCGGCCCGCAGCGCGCAGCGCGGCCAGCACATCCCCTCCTGTCACGGAACGACCGTGACCGCCGAGCCCATAGGAGGCCCGAAGGCCTTGCGTCGATACGAACTCATGGTCATCCTCGACCCCGACCTCGAGGAACGCACGGTTGCGCCGTCACTGGACCAGTACCTCAATCTCATCCGGCAGGGTGGCGGCAGCGTCGAGAAGCTCGACGTCTGGGGCCGGCGGCGCCTCGCGTACGAGGTCGACAAGCGCACCGAAGGCATCTATGCCGTCGTCGAGCTCACCGCCGAGCCGGCGACGGTCAAGGAGCTCGACCGCCAGCTCGGGCTGAACGAGTCGGTGCTGCGGACCAAGGTCGTCCGGCCGGATGTGCACTGACACGCTCCGGCCAGGCGACTGTCCGAGGCACCCGCCAGACTGAACGCCGCACGTCCCCGTCGTCCCCCACTGCTCGACCCGGTCATCCACCCTCTGCTCAACTGGGAGTCCCCATGGCAGGCGAAACCGTCATCACTCTCGTCGGCAACCTCGTCGACGACCCCGAGCTGCGCTTCACCCCGTCGGGTGCGGCGGTGGCCAACTTCCGCGTCGCCTCGACACCCCGCACCTTCGACAAGCAGTCGGGGGAGTGGAAGGACGGCGACAGTCTCTTCCTCAGCTGCTCGGTCTGGCGCCAGGCCGCCGAGAACGTCGCCGAGTCCTTGCAGAAGGGCATGAAGGTCATCGTCTCCGGACGGCTGAAGCAGCGTTCCTACGAGACCCGCGAGGGCGAGAAGCGCACCGTCTTCGAGATCGACGTCGACGACGTCGGTCCGAGCCTGCGCAACGCGACAGCCAAGGTCACCAAGACCACTCGCTCAGGTGGCGGCAACTTCTCCGGCGGTGGGGGCGGCGACACCGACCCCTGGGCATCGCCGGCTGCCGGCAATGGTGGCAACTCCTACGCCAGCCAAGGCGCCGGTGGCCCAGCGGGCGGCAGCGACCCCTGGTCTTCAGCCAGCGGCCAGTCAAGCCAAGCCGGCGACGAGCCGCCGTTCTAGGGGCCGAGTGGGGTCCTGGCATACCACAGTGACTGGGCAAACCACCACGGCCAACCCAGCACGGCCAACCCAGCCACCGGGTCGATCCGACCAGCGACCCGCCATCCACTGACCATTCCGGCGACTGCCGGGCTTCGAAGGGAGCACCACAATGGCCAAGCCAGTCCTGCGCAAGCCGAAGAAGAAGGTTTGCGGGTTCTGCAAGGACAAGGTGACCTACGTCGACTTCAAGGACACCAACCTGCTACGCAAGTTCATCTCGGACCGGGGGAAGATCCGGGCTCGGCGGGTGACCGGCAACTGCGTCCAGCATCAGCGCGACGTCGCCACGGCGGTCAAGAACGCCCGTGAGATGGCCCTGCT
>DATHBP010000214.1:0-5284 GCA_035296085.1 Nocardioidaceae bacterium
GGACCTCGTCGTCGAGGTCCCGCCGCTGATGACCCGTCCCAAGGCGGCGACCGTCGGAGTCGGCCGCCAGGTCATCTTGCGACCGGCAGTCAAGAAACGCTACGTCGAGCTCGTCGAGCCGACGCTGTCCGACCAGCGCCCCGACGTCGACCGGGTGCTGGACGCGATGGACGACCTCGAGCTGCGGGTCGACCTGCACGCGCTGCGCCGGCTGCCGGCAGTCCTGCGCGCCAGCGACTTCAAGGTCACCGCGGTCATCGTCGACAACCTGCTCATCGACGTCGAGGCCGGCGACACGAGCCAGGACTGCTTCGCTCTCGCGTTCGACCTCGGCACCACGACGGTCGTCGCGACGCTCATCGACACCGGCACCGGCACCCCGCGCGCGGTCGCTTCCATGCTCAACAAGCAGCAGCCGTTCGGTGGTGACGTCATCACCCGGATCAGCGCGACGATGATGGACCCTGAAGCGCTGCCGCAGCTGCGCTCGCTCGCCCAGGAGACGCTGCGCGAGCTGGTCGCGGAGGTGTGCGCAGAGGCGGACATCGACCCGCACCAGGTCTACGAGGTGGCGCTCGCCGGCAATGCCACCATGACCTCGATCGTTCTCGGCATCGACCCCGAGCCGCTCGGTGTCGCGCCGTTCGTGCTCAGCTCCGCCACGATGCCGGGCGTACGCGCAACCGACCTCGGTCTGGATATCCACCCGGCAGCGCCGGTCGTGGTGCTGCCGGCCCTGGGCGCCTACGTCGGCGGTGACATCGTCGCCGGAATGCTCGCGTCGGGCATGGACCGCGACAAGCGGCTGCGCTTGTTCGTCGACGTGGGCACCAACTGCGAGATCGTGCTCGGGGACGGTGAGCGGATCCTGGCTACTGCCGCTCCCGCAGGTCCTGCGTTCGAGGGCGGTGCCATCCGCTGCGGCATGCGGGCTGCCGACGGCGCCATCGAGGTCGTCAAGCTGGGGGACGAAGTCGACCTGCACGTCATCGGCGATGTGACGCCGGTGGGTCTGTGCGGCTCCGGTCTCGTCGACGCCGTCGCGGAGCTCGTACGGGTCGGCCTGCTCGACGCCAGTGGTCGGTTCGTGTCCGAGGAGCAGGCCGTCGAGGTGTCGCCCAAGCACGCGAGCCGGTTGACGGCCGTCGGCAAGGAGCGGGTGTTCGTCCTGCACTGGGCCGGCGCGGAGGGCGACCTTACCGACGCCGTCTATCTGTCGCAGCGCGACGTCCGCGAGCTGCAGTTCGCCAAGGCCGCGATCGCCACCGGCTGGTCGTTGCTGTGCGAGGAGATGGGCGTCGATCCTGGAGACGTCCAGCAGGTGCTGTTGGCCGGCTCGTTCGGGTCCTACCTGTCCGCGAGCAGCGCGGTCCGCATCGGCTTGGTGCCCAAGCTGCCGGTGCTGCGCATCGTGAGCGCCGGCAACGTCGCCAGCGAAGGCGCGAAGATGACGCTGCTCAGTGTCCCCGAGCGGGCCGGGGCCGCCACCTTGCTCGAGGAGGTGGACTATGTCGAGCTCTCCGACCGCGCCGACTTCAACGACCGGTTCGTCGACAACCTTGCGTTCCCGGTCTGAGCCCGCGCGTTACCTCGTGGTCGCCTGCGGGGCGATCGCCGCGCCGCTGGCCGAGATCGTCGCCGTCAACGGCTGGCCCGTCGACATCCGGCCGCTGCCACCGCTGCTGCACAACGCACCGGATCGCATCGCTGCCGCCGTCGAGTCAGCGGCGGCTGCTGCAGGCGGGCGCTACGAGCGGGTCGTCGTCGGCTACGCCGACTGCGGGACGTACGGCGCGCTGGACCAGCTCTGCGACCGGCAGGGCTGGGTGCGGCTGCCCGGCCTGCACTGCTACGACCTGTTCGGGGGCGCGGAGCGGGTGAGGCGCTTCTTCGACGAGGCGCCAGGAACATACGTACTCACCGACTTCCTCGTCCGGTCCTTCCCGCGCACCGTGATCGCCGAGCTCGGGCTCGACCGGCACCCGGAGCTGCGGGATGCCTACTTCGGCCACTACACGCGGGCGGTCTGGCTGGCCCAGCAGCCCGACGACGAGCTCCGCGCCCTAGCCCATGCTGCGGCCGCTCAGCTGGGACTGCCGCTCACCGAGGTGCCCACCGGCACCGGTGGCCTGGAGCGCGCGCTCGCCGAGGCGCTGGGGGAGACGGCGTCAGCCGACCAGCGAGGGGTCGTGCTCCGCTAGCAACCCCGTGCGCCACTTCTCCGTCTCGGCGACCTGGTTGAACGTGAAGATGTGCAACCCGCTCACGCGCGACTCCGGTGCGGTGAGCGTCGCGGCGGTCTTGTCGAGGAAACGCTCCGGTGTGTAGCCGGGGGCGGCGATCTTCAGAACGTTGGACCGGTTCTTGGACAGGTACCGGGTTGACTCACCGACCCCGATCTTGGTGGCCATCGACAGCAGCTTGGCTCGCTCGACCGGACCGGACAGCCCGACCAGCAAGGGCAGCGTGATCCCGCGCGACCGCATGCGCGTGATCCAGCCGCTCAGCGCGACCGGGTCGAAGCACATGTTGCTGACGACATGGGTGGCGTGTCGGCGCTTGTCCCACATCGACTGGATGGCGACGTCGTCGCTGATCGTCGGGTGCGATTCCGGATACCCGGTCACGCCGACGCTCGCGAACGGCTGACCGAGCGCGGTCAGATCCTCCAGCAGGTCGAGCGCGCCGGTGTAGCTCCCGGCCGGCGGGTTGGCGTCACCGGCGGGTACGAAGACGTTGTCGACACCCACTGCCGTGAGCCGTTCGACGATCTCGCTCAGCTCCGCGCGACCGCTGACCATCCGCGCGGCGAGGTGGGGTACGACGGAGTAGCCGTGGCCGGCCAGCCGCTCAGTGAGGTCCAGGGTGGCGGCGAGTCCCTTGCCGGGTGACGCCGTGACCGTCAGCGTCCGGTCCACCGGTACGTGCTCGGTGACCTTCTTCTCGATGGTCGCCGTCGGCAAGACCTCCAGCCGGGCGGACTCCAACAGGGGTGCCAACGAGGGCAGACGGCGGTTGCGACGCAAGGACGGGACTCCGTTTCGTGGCGCGCGACGGCGCAACTGCAGCCTAGCGGTGCCGGGGCGGTTCGGTAGAGGCCGCCGCCGCGGTCCGCGGGTCCGCCGCTTCGCGCGGCAGTTGCCCACTTACCGCGGGGCATCCGCCACCAGAGGCGGGCAACTACCCACACAACCGGGGAGTTGCCCGCGCCGCTCAGGGGCGCCCGGCGGCGCCCGCCAGCCCGCGGAGCGCGCGCGCCGTGAGCAGACCTTGCCCGAGACCGACCTCGACCAGGTCGTCGAAGACTGCCTGGTCGCGTGCGGCTGCACGGATCCCTGCCGAAACCACGGCGGGTATGCCCACCAGGCGAGACGCCACCGCAGTGTGGCGCAGATGGCGGGCCAGCAGCGAGCGGACAGCGACCCGATGGCGTGAACCGGCGCTCCCGGCGTCTCCAGCGCGCAGGGCGCTGGCCGCCGCCCGGCCCGCCAGCACGCCGGTCGCGACGGCGTAGTAGATGCCCTCTCCGGTCATCGGGTTGATCAGACCGGCGGCATCCCCGACCAACAGCATCCGGCCGTCCGGCTGGTGCCAGCGCCACGACGACAGCGGCAGATGGTGGCCGAGCCAGGAGGAGCCGGTGGCCGCGGCACCTGGCAGCAGGCTCTCCAGCTGGCCGAGAAGGCTGGCGCGGCTGGGCGGTGTACTTCCCGCTCGCAGCAGCTCGCCGTACCCGACGTTGCAGAGCCCGTCGCCGCGGTCGAACGACCAAGCGTACGAGGGCTGGCGGCGCTTGCCGAACACCATCACCTGCTGGCCGCGCCGCTCCTCGGGAGTGGGGCCGTAGCCCCGGATCGCCAACGCGCGCCGCGGTGGGGGTGGCAGGCCGGCCGCGGCTCGTACGAAGGAATGTGCTCCATCAGCACCGACGACGAGGTGGGCGCTGAGCTTGTCGTCGAGGACGACCGTGTCGCTTCGGGCCTCAACGCTGCGTACGCGCTGGTGGTGCAGCTCGGCGCCGGCGCGCTGCGCGGCGGCGACCAGCCGATCGTCGAGCACCGTGCGGGGCACCACGCGAGCTGGGCGGGTCATCGAGCGCACAACCTGCTCCGCTCCACGGTGCAGGCGCATACGGCGCACAGGCTTCCAGTCCTCCAGCAGCCCGGTGACGCCGACGTCGGCGAGCACGTCAAGCACGTGTGGCGCGATCCCGTCGCCGCACGACTTGTCGCGGGGGAAGGGCGCACGGTCGAGCAGCAGCACTCTCAAGTCCGGCCGGGCGGTGAGGGCGCCGAGCGCAGTGGCCGAACCGGCCGGGCCGGCGCCGACGATGGCGAGGTCCCACACGAGTTCCACGCTGCCACATCGGCTCGCCACGCGCGCGGGGGCAGCACACCGCCGACTGGCGCGAGCTGGCCACGCCACGCCGGGCGGTTCAGCCATTTCGCGCCAGTCGCGCCCGGGGGCTCGGCACCCGGCAGGGGCTCCGCACCCGGCGGTGTGGAGGCGTGGACGGGCGAATGCCAAGATGTCCGGGCCGGCTGACCGATCGAGGGAGACCGCCATGGCTGACGACGAAGAGAGCACCGTCAAGCGACTGCCCAAGAAGATCTACGAGGCCGAGCTGCGGCGCCTCCAGGCAGAGCTGGTGATGATGCAGGAGTGGGTCCGCCAAGAAGGTGCGCGAGTCGTCGTCGTCTTCGAGGGTCGCGATGCCGCCGGCAAGGGAAGTGCGATCAAGCGGGTCACGGAGTTCCTCAACCCCCGCGTCGCACGGATCGTGGCGCTGGCGGCGCCGACCGAGCCGGAGCGGACTCAGTGGTACTTCCAGCGCTACATCCAGCACCTGCCCTCTGCGGGCCACATGGCGTTCTTCGACCGCAGCTGGTACAACCGCGGCGGCGTCGAGTGGGTCATGGGCTTCGCCACCAAGGAAGAGCACCAGCGCTTCTTGCACCAGTGTCCGATCTTCGAGCGGCTGCTCGTCGAGGACGGCGTGCTGCTCCGCAAGTACTGGTTCTCGGTCAGCGACGCCGAGCAAGAGCGCCGCTTCCGCTCCCGCGCGACCGACCCCATGCGCAGCTGGAAGATCTCACCCATGGACGTCGAAGCGATCGACAAGTGGGAGGACTACTCGCGCGCGAAGGACGAGATGTTCGTCCACACCGACACCCCCGAGTCGCCCTGGTTCGTGGTCGAAGGCGAGGACAAGCGGTCAGCGCGCATCAACCTGATCGCGCACCTGCTGTCGAGCATCCCGTACGTCGATGTGAAGCAACCGAAG
>DATHBP010000215.1:0-4838 GCA_035296085.1 Nocardioidaceae bacterium
ACCACCGCGGCGAATGGACATCGGTGCGCAAGGGTGACTCGCTGACGGTGCCTGCGAATTAGTTGCTGGCTTGCTGCGACATATCCGATAGCGCAGCGGCGATAGCCCTGTCCCGGTCGGCTGCTGCGTGCTGGTAGCGCATAGCAGCCGCGGGGGTGCTGTGCCCTATACGGGCCATCAACTCAGCCAGCGTTGTGCCGGTGGCGGCTGGGCGCTTTGTCGCAGGTCAGCGCCGTGCATACAGATTGGTCGACACCCAGTAGCGGAGCTTCGTCTCCCGCTGGTCCTGGAACACCCCGCCGGCCGCCTCGATCACCTTGCGCGACGCCACGTTGTCGTCGTCGCAGGTGACCAGCGCCGGGTCGATGCCCAGCTCATGCACCACGGGCAGTGCAGCAGCCAGCATCGCGGTCGCGTGTCCGCGGCGGCGCGCCGACGGCCGTACCGCGTAGCCGATGTGACCCCCGACGTGCAGCAGGAACGGCGTCAGCCGGTGGCGGATCGAGATGCGCCCCAGGTAGGTCGCGCCGTCGACCCACCACAGATGCGTCCCCGGCACGTAGTCGTCCGGACGACCAGGGCACTCCTCGAGCGCCGTCTCCGTCAGCCGCTCGACGTACGCCGCAAAGCCGGCGGCCGTCGCCAAGATCTCGTCCGGCCAGCGCTCGTCCGGAAACACCTCGGTGCCGGTCCAGTGCTCGGCGTTCTCGCTGTTGTCGTGCTCCGCGCGAAACTCCGCTACGGCCGCCAGGAACGACTCGCGCACGCGCGTGGTCGGCGGAACGAGCTCCGGCATGCAGCCATTCTGCGGTTCGGGCACCGGGCGCTCAACGCGGCAGCGGACGCCGTCTAGATCTTGCGGGCCAGCAGCAGGCCATCGCCCACCGGCAACAGCACCGGCAGGAAGCGGTCGTCGTCGCGCAAGGTAGCGCCGAGCTGGCGGATCGTCGTGGTCTCGGCATCACGCACCGAGGGATCGGCCACCCGGTCGTGCCACAGCGCGTTGTCGAACGCAACCACGCCACCGGGGCGCAGCAGGCGCAGAGCCTGGCTGAGGTAGTCGAGGTACTCCCGCTTGGCGCCGTCACAGAACACGATGTCGTAGTGCGCGTCGGTGAGGCGCGGCAGAACGTCAAGTGCCGCGCCGGTGATGAGCCGGTAGCGCTGGTGCGCGAAGCCCGCAGCGGAGAAGGCCTCCCGCGCCAACCGCTGGTGCTCCGCCTCCACGTCCACTGTGGTCAAGACGCCGTCAGCCTGCATCCCGCGCATCAGCCAGACACCGGAGGCGCCGGTGCCGGTGCCGATCTCGACGATTGCCTTGGCCTCGAGCAACGAGGCCAGGAAGCGCAGCATCGCTCCGCCGCCGGGGCCGATCGGGCTGACTCCTACGTCGGCGGCGTGCGCGCGAGCCGAGGCGAGGACGTCGTCCTCGCCGATGAACGACTCGGCGTAGGCCCAGGTGGCCGGCTTGGGTCCCGTCGCGATGACGGCCTCCTCGGGTGTGGGGCCCTGCGGGCCAGCGTCGGTTGCCGGGCCGGCGGTCCGGCCCGCGCGCCCGTATCGGCGTACTGGCCGCAGAGCCTATCCGCAGGTGTGGCGACGGTGGAACCTCCGCCGGGCGCGAGCCGTTGTCGTACTGGGCGCAGCGGAATGTCTGACGGGCGTCGTAGCGTTGTGTAGGTCAGGCAGCCGCTCCCGCGATGACATGTCGTCGAGGAAGCGAGGAGCCAGAGCATGCCGGGCTCGGCACGCGTGACCACGTCTCATCGAGGGGGCAGTGTGGGCGATTCGCCCGGGCAGTGGACGCCGCCGTCGTGGGACGAGATCGTGCGCGTGCACTCGAGCCGGGTCTACCGGCTCGCCTACCGCCTCACCGGCAACAGCCATGACGCCGAGGACCTCACCCAAGACGTGTTCGTCCGGGTGTTCCGCTCGCTCTCGACCTACTCGCCGGGGACGTTCGAGGGTTGGTTGCACCGGATCACGACCAACTTGTTCCTCGACCGGGCGCGTCGCAAGGCCAAGATCCGCTTCGACGCCCTCGCCGACACCTCTACCGACCGGTTCCCGAGCCGCGAGCCGGCTGCGGAGCGCGCGGTCCACGACCAGCTCTTCGACGCCGACGTCGAGTCGGCGCTCGCCTGCCTGTCGCCGGAGTTCCGCGCCGCGGTCGTTCTCTGTGACATCGAAGGTCTGTCCTACGAGGAAGTTGCCAGCACCTTGGGCATCAAGGTCGGCACCGTGCGCTCGCGCATCCATCGCGGTCGAGCCCAGCTACGGCTGGCGCTGGCCCACCGCGCGCCACAGCTAGGACGAGTACGCCGCGGGGGTCCGCTGGAGCCAGCGCGTGTTGTCGCCGACGCGCCGCCGACGTCGTTTCGGGCGCGCTCGTGAGCCGGCATCTCGGCGACCACATGGCCGCGCTCGTCGACGGCGAACTGGACCACGCCTCCCGCGACCGAGCGCTCGCGCATCTCACCCACTGTGGCGAGTGCCGGTTGGCTGTCCAGCAGGAACGCTGGATCAAGGGCCGTCTGCAGGCGCTGCCCGTGGGTGAGCCCTCGGCGTCCTTGCTGGGTTCGCTGTTCGCGACTGCCCGTGCTACCGCCGGTGAGGCTGTCACGGCTGCGCCGGCGTTCCGGGTCGCTGCCCCTGTCCTCGGGCGTGGTCGCCGGGCCGGGCTAGCGCTGGCCGGTGCCGGGTCCGTGTCAGCAGCGATGTTCGGCGTCGCCTATCTGCTGGGCGGATCGAGCCCGCCGAGTGACCCGATCGTGCCGACCGCCTCGCCAATCGTCGGCGAGTTCTCCGCACAGTTCGCCAGCACGGCCGAAGGGTTGCCGTTCTCCGATCCGAGTCAGGGTGTCGTGCCTGCAGGTGTGGCCGGACCGGCGACACCGGTCGCTAGTCGCTGACGCGTCGCACCGCAACCACCCTCAGTCGCTCACCTAGGTGGCGTCGGCGTCGTACGGCGGCTGCTCACCCGCGCTCAAGGGGCGCTGCCCGGGGCGTACCGTCACGACGTCGTCGTCCTCGTCGAGCACATCGAGGATGTGGCGCTGCACGAGGCGACGCGGATCGAGGTCCTCAGCCTTCAGCGCAGCGAAGCCGGGCCCGAGCTCGCGGTCCAGGTCGCCGCGTGCGTTGGCGGCGAGCTGGCGAACAGTACGCAGCATGCGACCGGCCTGTCGCGCGAAGTCGGGCAGCTTCTCGGGGCCGAACAGGAAGACCGCGGCGATGAGCAGCACGAAGATCTCGGGTGCGCCGATGTCGAACAAGGCGCCCTCGCCGGCTTAGCGCCGACCGGCGGGAGCGAGCCCGAGCTGCCGGCCGGCGAGACTGCGGCCGCCGCTGGCGAGCGTGGCCGCCACCTCGCGCAGAGCCTCTGCTGCGGGTTGGTCAGGCGCTACCCGCACGAGCGGGACGCCGTCGTCGCCGGCGGCCAGCAGCTGCGGGTCGAGCGGGATCTCGCCGAGCAGGCGCACCGGGTATCCGAACCGGCGCGACAGCGTCTCGGCCACTCGGGCCCCACCACCGGAGCCGAACAGCTCGAGCCGGTGGTCCGGGCCGCAGTGCGGGCACGCCAGGTAGGACATGTTCTCGATCACGCCGACGACGCGCTGGTGCATCATCGAGGCGATAGTGCCGGCGCGCTCGGCCACCTCGGCCGCCGCCTGTTGTGGCGTGGTGACGACGAGCACCTCCGAGCTCGGCAGGTGCTGGCCCACCGAGATGGCGACGTCACCGGTGCCGGGCGGCAGGTCCAGCAACAGCACGTCGAGGTCGCCCCAGTAAACGTCGCTGAGCATCTGCACGAGCGCCCGGTCCAGCATGGGTCCGCGCCAGGCGACGACCTGGTCTCGGCGAGGCTTGAGCATGCCGATGGAGATCACCCGTACGCCGAGTGCCGGGACCGGCAAGATCATGTCCTCGACCTGGGTAGGTCGTTGGTCGGCGATGCCGAGCATCGCGGGGATGGAGTGGCCGTAGATGTCGGCGTCGACGATGCCCACCGCCAGTCCGCGCTCGGCCATCGCAAGCGCGAGGTTGACGGTCACCGACGACTTGCCCACGCCACCCTTGCCCGATGCGACCGCAAAGACCTTGGTGAGGGAGCCGGGTTGCGCGAACGGGATCTCCCGCTCACCGCGGGCACCACGCAGGTCGCTCTGCAGCTGCTTGCGTTGCTCGGCGCTCATCACGTCGAGCACGACGTCCACCGAGCTCACGCCCGCCACCGCGAGTGCCGCCGCCGTGACGTCTCGGGTGATCGTGTCCTTCATCGGACAACCGGCCACGGTGAGCAGCACCTCGATGCGGGCCTGCCCGTCCGGACCAACGTCGACCGAGCGCACCATGCCGAGGTCGGTGATCGGCCGTTTGATCTCCGGGTCGTTCACGCCGGCCAGCGCGGCACGCACGCGATCGGCTGGCGAGAGGGCGGTCATACGTCGATGCTACGGGCCGTCGGCGGCACCCTCCCGGCGCTAGCCTCCCTTCATGATCGATCACCTGGGTGTGCAAGTAGCCGACGTCGAGGCGTCGCTCGCCTTCTATCTGCAGTGCTTCACGCCGCTCGGGATGCGCGAGGCGATGCGGTTCCCGGCCGGGGACTCCTTCGCCGTCGGCCTGGCTGGCGCCGACGGCGCGCCGGACTTCTGGCTCAGCCCGGCTGGCCGCAATGAGGCGCGGGAGCTGCACATCGCGTTCTCGGCGCCCGACCGGGACGCCGTCGATGCGGTCCACCATGCGGCCGTGGCGGCGGGCGTAGAGGTACTGCACGCTCCGCGCGAGTGGCCGGAATACCACCCGGGCTACTACGCAGTGTTCCTTCGCGACCT
>DATHBP010000216.1:0-4767 GCA_035296085.1 Nocardioidaceae bacterium
GGGCGCTGGTCGGACAGCGTCGGCTCGACGAGCTCGACGTAGCGTTTCTTGACTGCCGGTCGCAAGATGACCTGGCGGCCGACTCCGACGGTCGCCGCCTTGGGACGGGTCATCAGCGGCGGGACCTCGACGACGAGGTCCTCGACCGCGTTGGAGACACACGCGAGCCGCCAGCCGGCTTTGAGCTGCTCGCCGTCGAACGCGCGGATGTCGAGCTTGGAGATCGGCACCGACCCGCCGGTGACCTGGATCTTGCACTTCTTGCAGGTGCCGTGGCCACCACAGGTCGAGTCGATGGCAATGCCGTTCCAGCTGGCCGCGTCGAAGATCGTGACACCGGGCGGGACGCGCACGTCGCGCTCAGCCGGGCTGAAGTGCAGCCGCACACGCCCCGTACCGTCGTGGATTGGGCCGTCGTCGGCGAGGCTCTCCTGAGCTGGCACCGCGTCCCGTGCCGCTGCTGTCATGGCCCGCTCGCTACTGGCCGGCGGCGGCAGCCGCCACTCTCGCGCGGTGTGCCGAGATCCAGGCCATGCCCCACTCGTCGTTGCCGAGGAGTACGTCGGCCGCTCGGACGGCTTCGACGATCGCGGGCGTACGGGCGTCCATGATCGCGCTGGTCAGCCCCGCACCCATCGCCATCGGCAGGAACGCCGCGCCGAGCTGGTGGCGGCCCGGCATGCCAAAGGAGACGTTGGACGCGCCGCAGGTCATGTTCAGGCCGTGCTTGGCGCGGACCCCTTCGACGGTCTCCAGGAAGCTGCGCACGACGCTCGGGTCGGCGCCGATCGGCATCGCGAGCGGGTCGATGAGGATGTCGGCGAGCGCGATGCCGTACTCGCCCGTCGCTACCTCGACGATCTTGTCGACCAGGCGAAGCCGCTTCTCCGACTCCATCGGGATCTCGTCCTCGTCGTTGGGCAGTGCGATGACGGCGGCGTCGTACTTCTTGACGAGCGGCAGGATCTGCGCCATCCGCTCGTCCTCGGCGGTGATGCTGTTGACGAGCGCGCGGCCCTCGTACGCCGCCAGGCCGGCCTCGATCGCCTCGACCACGGAGGAGTCGATGCAGATCGGGAGGTCGGTGCGCGACTGGACCAGCTTGATTGCCCGAGCGAGCAGGTCAGGCTCGTCGGTCAGCGGGACACCCATGTTGATGTCGAGGACGTCGGCGCCGCCGGCCACCTGCGCGTCGACGTCGCGCTCGATGGCCGAGAGGTCTCCCGCGCGCAGCTGCTCTTGGAAGATGCGGCGGCCGGTCGGGTTGATGCGCTCCCCGATCACGCAGAACGGCCGGTCGTGCCCGATCACGACCTCACGGGTCGCCGAGCGAAGGACGGTGGATTGCACGCGTGCGGCTCCTGGCGGTCGGTGGCGCTGGATCAGGCGGGTACGGCGGCGCGTCGGGTGGCGATGAGCGCCTTGGCCTTCTTCACGGTCGCGGACGCGTCGGCCGCGTAGGCGTCGGCGCCCACAGCGTCGGCGTACTCCTGGGTCACCGGCGCACCGCCGACCATCACGATGACGGAGTCGCGGAGCCCGGCCTTCTGCAGCGCATTGATGTTGGCCTTGAACATCGGCATGGTGGTCGTGAGGAACGCCGAGAAGCCCACGATCTCGGGCTTGTGCTCGACGATGGCCTCCACGAACTTCTCCGGCGGCACCTGCACGCCGAGGTCGATCACGTGGAAGCCCGCGCCCTCGAGCATGATGTTGACGAGGTTCTTGCCGATGTCGTGCACGTCACCCTTGACCGTGCCCATCACGAACGTCCCGACCGTCTGCGCGCCCGTCTCCGCCAGCAGTGGGCGCAGCACCTCGAGAGCGCCGCTCATGGCGCGACCCGCGATCAGCATCTCCGGCACGAAGAAGTCACCGCGCTCGAAGCGCGCCCCGACCTCCTCCAGCGAGGGGATCAACGCGTCGAAGAGCAGAGTCTCCGGCGTCATGTCGAGACCGAGGCCGGCGTTTGTGAGCTCGAGGACGGCGGGCGCATTGCCGACCAGCGTCTCGTCGTAGAGGCCTTGCAATATCTCGTCGGGCGTCATTACGCGCCTTCCCTTCGGGCAGCGCTGCCGATGTCGCGGGACAGCGCGTTGGTCTCGGCGACCAGCAGGTCACCGAACTTGTCGGTAGAGCCGTTGATGCGAAAGCTCGGGCCGGACACGCCGATCGCGGCCTGGACTGCGCCGTCCCGGCCGCGAACCGGCGCCGCGACCGCGTCGAGACCTTCCTCGAGCTCGCCGTGGGTGACGGCGTAGCCGCGGCGGCGGACATCGTCGAGCTCGGCCTCGAGGGCGGCCACGCTGGTGAGAGTGTGCGGCGTACAGCGCGTGAGCGGGCCGGTCGGCACAGGGAGCGCACCATAGGCGTACATGACCTTGCCGAGCGCCGAGCAGTGCGGCGGGACGTCGACGCCCACCCAGTTGGTGGTGCCGACCATGTACGTCGAGTCGATCTGGGCGACCTGGCTCACCCCGTCGCCCTGCGGAACCGCGAAGTTCACGGTTTCTCCCGTGCGCTCGGCGATCCGCTCCAGCACCGGCTGCGCGGCGCGCACGAGCGCGTCGATCGGGTCGTGACGCACGGCGTACACGCTGAACAACGGGCCGGGGCGAAAGCCGCCTTCACCGTCGCGCTCCAGCAGGTTCTGTCGTTCCAGGGCGAGCAGCAACCGGGATGCGGTCGAGCGGGCGAGTCCGGTCTCGTCGGCGAGCTCCCGCGACGACAGCGGCGCCGCGGCGTGCACGACCAGGGACAGCAGCGTGGCTGCCCGGTCGATGGCTTGGGTGCCGGTCGCCGTCATCAAGCTCTCTCGTCGCAGTACTGGGATGGCTGTATCTCATGATGTGGATTTATCTTCCCACATAATGAGGGTACGATCCCCTCACCGTTCGGTCAAGCCGGGGAGACGCCCATGTTCCGCAACACCATGCCGCGCTACGAGATCCTGTCCGAGGACGCGATGGCCGCCCTGGAAGCCGGCTGGCGCCGGCTGATCAGCGAGGTGGGTGTCGAGTTCCTCTCCGACCGGGCGCTCGACCTCTTCCGCGAGGCCGGCCAACGGGTCGAGGACAACAAGGTGTTCTTCGACCCCGAGTTCGTGCTGGAGCAGGCCGCCAAGGCGCCGCGCGAGTTCGACGTCTTCGCCCGCAACCCCGCGCACTCGATCCACATCGGCGGCGACACGATGGCGTTCGGCGCCGTCTACGGGCCGCCCTTCGTCCGCGAGGGCGCGGTACGCCGAGACGCGACGATGGACGACTTCCGCAACTTCGCCAAGCTCGCGCAGGCCTTCGACGTCCTCGACTCGGCGGGCGGGGTCATCTGCGAGCCCAACGACGCGCCGCTCGACAGCCGCCACCTCGACATGACGTACGCGTTGCAGACGCTCACCGACAAGATCTATATGGGCAACGTCGTGTCGGGAGTCAACGCCCGCGACACCATCGCGATGGGCGAGATCCTCTTCGGTGGGCGGGAGGCCATCGAGGCGAACCCGGTGTCCATCTCGCTGATCAACTGCAACTCGCCGCTGCGCTGGGACGACCGGATGCTCGACGCGTTGTTCGAGTACGTCGAGGCTGCTCAGCCGGTCGTTCTCACCCCTTTCATATTGATGGGCGCGATGTCTCCGGTGACGATCCCGGCGGCACTCGTGCAGCAGATCGCCGAAGCCCTGTCCGGCATCGCGCTCTCCCAGCTCATCCGACCGGGCGCGCCGGTGATCTTCGGCTCGTTCCTGTCCAACATCGACATGCAGTCCGGCTCACCGACGTTCGGCACACCGGAGTCCGGCATCGGCCTGCTCTGCACCGGCCAGATCGCGCGCCGCTTCGGGCTGCCCTTCCGCTCCGGCGGTGGGCTCACGTCCAGCCAGCTCCCGGACGCCCAGGCCGGGTACGAGGCGCTCATGACGCTGCTGCCGACGTTCCTCGCCGGCACGAACTGGGTGATGCACTCGGCGGGCTGGTTGGAAGGCGGGCTCGTCGCCGGCTACGAGAAGTTCGTCATCGACGCCGAGATCGTCGAGATGCTGCAGACCGAGTTCACTCCGCTGGAGATCAACGAGGACACCCTGGCGTTCGGTGCCCACGTCGAGGTCGGCGCGGGGGGGCACTTCCTCGGGGCGATGCACACGATGGAACGCTTCCGCACCTGCTTTCGCCGGCCGTTCCTCTCCTCGTCGGAGAATTACGAGCGCTGGCTGCGCAACGGGGGCAACGACACCGCCGCTCGAGCCGAGGTGGTGTGGCGCAAGCGGCTCGAGGAGTACGAGCAGCCGCCCCTCGACGAGGCGATCCGTGCCGAGCTCGAGGAGTACGTCGTACGCCGCCGGGCCGAGCTCGGCGACTAACCCGCTCCACGGCTGGCGTCGCGCCGCCGGCCCGCAGGGGGAACTGCCCGGTTGTGTGGGTAGTTGCCCACTGCGCGCAGCGGATCCGCCTAGCGAAGTGGGCAACTGGCTAGACAAGGGACCAGCACACCGTCAGCCGAGGAGCCGGCCGACTAACCCGCCACCTTCCGGTCGTACCGGAAGGTGCACTAGCGTCTCGCCATGAGCAACCGGCGGACCGCTGCGAGCGCGCCCGCCGCCACCGTCCAGTCGGTCGACCGGGCGATCAGCGTGCTCGAGATCCTGGCGCATTCCGGCGAGGCGGGCGTCACCGAGCTGGCCGGCAAGCTCGGTGTCCACAAGTCGACAGCATTTCGGCTCGTGTCGTCGCTGGAGAACCGCGGCCTCGTCGAACAGCACCTCGAACGCGG
>DATHBP010000217.1:0-5102 GCA_035296085.1 Nocardioidaceae bacterium
CGGCGCTGGACGGTTGCGTATCAGCCATGCAGACATTGTGCCGCTCGCTGCTCGGGCACCAGGTGCCTGGCAGGCTTGCCCAGTGGCCGCGACAGACCCGCTGGCGCGTTGGCCGGCACGTGGCGTGCTGGCTGATCCCGGTGGCCGCACGGTGCTCGTCTACACCCCTGCCGACACGCTGCGCGCTGGTCGTCGTTGGGCCGACGGTGTCTGGTGTCCGCCGGATATCCGCCCCGACCTCGCTGCCGCCGTGGCAACGCGCGAGCTCGCGGGTTGGGCACTGTCGACGGAGGACCGCGGGTTGGTCACCGCGCTGCTGGGACGGGGTGCGGCTGTTCTGCGGCATGCCCACCTGATGAGCCTCGACCTGTGCGCTGATCCGCCGCTTGTGCGGGCACCCGACGACGTCTGCTTGTCGCCGCTCGACAGCGCTGGACTCCGCGCACGCGCCGCTGACGTCGCCGAGGTGGCGTACACCGCGCATGCAGACGACGGGGAGGGCTGGCCGTCGCTGGCCGAGGCAACCGAGGCGATGCGTGCGGCGGCCGCGGGCGAGCCGCTCGGACGACTGCTGGCTTCCTCCTGTGTCGCCACCCGCGACGACGCAGTTGTGGGGGCCTGTCTGGTCGTCGACCGCGCGGGGGACCCACCAGCGGGCGGTCCGTGGGTGCTCGACGTGTTTCGGGACCCGGCCGATCCAGCGCGCCGCATCGGCGCGGCGATGCTGTCGCAGTCGGTACGAAGCGCGCGCGCTGCCGGTCTCTCGGATCTGAGCCTCGCGGTCACTCACGCCAACGCGGCGGCACGCCGGTTGTACGAACGGTTCGGCTTCGCCGATCTTGGGGAGTCCTGGACGCTGGCGATGCCGGTCTAGCGCTGCGACACGCCTCGCTGTGTTCTCCTCGGGTGGCTGGTCCGGAGCGTCGCCGACCGCACCGCTTCACCCGGCGGGTTGAGGCTCCTCGCCGCACAGCGAACGCAGGGCGGCTGCGCCGAGCAGCTTGGCGCCGGCGATCACCGCCTCGTCGTCGACGCGCAGGTTGCCCTGGTGCAAGTCGTACGTCGGGCCGCCCGGTGTGCGCGTACCGAGCCGAGCCATGGCGCCGGGCACAGTCTCGAGATACCAAGCGAAGTCCTCTCCACCGAGGCTCTGCGCTGTGGTCACGACCGTCCCCTCCCCCAGGGCGGCGGTCGCCGCTTCGTGCAGCATCACGGTGGCGGCTGGCTCGTTGACGACCGGCGGGACACCGCGGATGTACTCGATGTCGGCGTGCACACCGTATGGGGCTACCAGCTGGTGGATCGAGTCGACGATGACCTTCTGGACGCTGTCCCAGGCGGTGGCGTCGAGCATCCGCAACGTGCCCATGGCCTCGCCGGTAGCCGGAATGACGTTCTTCGCCGAGCCGGCACGCACCATTCCCCACACCATGCTGGCACCGGCCCGCGGGTCGAGGCGCCGGGACAGCACCGCCGGCAGATCCGTCATCATCTTCGCGAGGGCATACGTCAGGTCCTCGGTCAGGTGCGGCCGGGAGGTGTGGCCGCCGCGACCGTGCAAATGCACGGACACGGAGTCGGCCGCACCGGTGAGTGGCCCCTCGCGCAGCCCGACCAGCCCGACATCCACCGACGGGTCGCAGTGCAGGCCGAACACGTGCTGCACCGAGTCGAGTGACCCGGCTGCGACGACCTCCAGCGCACCCCCCGGCATCATCTCCTCGGCCGGCTGGAACAACAACCGGACCAGGCCGGGCAGCGGGCCCTCGGCGTGCTGACCCGCCAGCGCCAATCCCGCACCGAGCAGCGCTGCGGTGTGCACGTCGTGGCCACAGGCGTGCGCCAAGCCCGAGTAGTTCGAGCGCCACTCGTCGACGGTCGTGTCCGGCACGGGCAGCGCGTCGAGGTCCGCTCGGAGCGCCACCACCGGGCCATCCTGAGCGCCGACCTCGGCGATCGCGCCGGTCCGCGCCAGCAGAGTGACGGGAATGCCGAGTGCCTCCAGCCGGTCGCTGACGACCAGCGTCGTCCGCTTCTCCTCCCAGGCCAGCTCGGGGTGGGCGTGCAGATCCCGGCGGACTGCGATGAGCTCGTCGCGGAGGTCGCCGATCCGGTCGACCAGGTCATCGACCCGGCCAGCGAAATCGGATGGCATGATCCTTCCAGCGTATCTGCTGGGTGGGCCGCGAGAGCCGATGCCGCCTGCTCGGCGACGTCCGCGTCAGAACGCGTCGGGCGGGGTGTAGACACCCCAGACGTCGCGCAGCGCGTCGCACACCTCTCCCACGGTGGCGCGCGCCCGCAGCGCCTCCTTCATCGGTGGAAGCACGTTGGCGCTGCCGCTGGCGGCGCTGCGGATTCCGTCGAGCAGCCGAGCCACCTGCTCACCGTCCCGGTCCGCTCGCAGCTTCGCGAGCCGGTCGGCTTGCTGGGCTTCGAGCTCCGGGTCGGCCCGCATCGGCTCGTACGGCTCCTCCGACGCGGAGCGGAACCGGTTGAGCCCGACGACGCCACGCTCGCCGGAGTCGATCTGCTGGGCGATGCGGTACGCCGACTTCTCGATCTCCCCCTTCTGGAAGCCGCGATCGATGGCGGCCACAGCGCCGCCGAGGTCCTCGACGGCGGCCATCAGCGCGCGGGCTGCGTACTCGACCTGGTCGGTCAGGGACTCGACGGCATAGGACCCGGCGAACGGGTCGACGGTCTTCGTCACGTCGGTCTCGTTGGCCAGCACCTGCTGGGTGCGTACGGCCAGCCGCGCCGCCTTGGGCGACGGCAGTGCGATCGCCTCGTCGTAGGAGTTGGTGTGCAGCGACTGGGTGCCCCCGAGGATGGCCGCGAGTGCCTGCACGGTCACTCGGACGAGGTTGACTTCCGGCTGCTGCGCGACCAGCTGGACGCCGGCGGTCTGGGTGTGGAAGCGCAGCATCATCGACTTCGGGTCGCGCGCGCCGAACTCCTCTCGCATCACCTGCGCCCAGATACGCCGGGCGGCCCGGAACTTCGCGACCTCCTCGAGCAGGGATGTGCGCGAGACGAAGAAGAACGCCACCCGGGGCGCGAACTCGTCAACCGCTTGGCCAGCGGCGACCGCCGCGCGGACGTACTCGATGCCGTCGGAGAGAGTGAACGCGATCTCCTGCGCGGGTGTGGCGCCTGCCTCGGCCATGTGGTAGCCCGAGATCGAGATCGTGTTCCAGCGCGGGATCTCGGCGCGGCAGTAGGTGAACGTGTCGGTGATCAGCCGAAGCGACTGCTTCGGGGGGTAGATGTAGGTGCCGCGAGCGATGTACTCCTTCAGCACGTCGTTTTGGATCGTGCCGTTGAGCTCGGCACCGCCGACGCCTTGCTCCTCGGCGACGATCTGGTAGAGCAGCAGCAGCAGGGCGGCCGGCGCGTTGATGGTCATCGACGTCGAGACCTGGTCGAGCGGGATCTTGTCGAAGAGCAGCCGCATGTCCTCCAGCGAGTCGATCGCGACGCCGACCTTGCCCACCTCGCCATGCGCGAGCGGGGCGTCGGAGTCGTAGCCCATCTGCGTCGGCAGGTCGAAGGCGACTGACAGCCCGGTCGTGCCGGCCTCGAGCAGCTGGTGGTAGCGCTGGTTGGACTCCGCCGCGGTGCCGAAGCCGGCGTACTGACGCATCGTCCAGGGGCGACCCGTGTACATCGTGGGATAGACCCCGCGCGTGTAGGGATAGCTGCCGGGCTCGCCGAGGCGCGTCTGTGGGTCCCATCCTGCCAACGCGTCCGGCCCGTACACCGGCTCGAACGGCAGACCGCTCTCGGTCTCAGCGTTCATGCGATGCAGGGTACGGCCACGAACGCACGCTTCCGCGCGAGCGGCTCCCTCGGCCGGGCTTAGCGGCGGCCGGTAAGGGTGTAGTCGCGATGCGGCCGCCACACGCCGTCCTCGCCGTGCACGTAGAGCGAGAAAGAGCGCACCTGGAACGAACAGGAGTAGCCGGCCAACGCGACAGCGGCGGCCTGCAACCGCTCTTCCGGCAGGTCGTGTGCGATCGTGACGTGGGGGTGGTAGGGGAAGATCGGCTCGCACGTCAGCGGGCCGGAGCGCACGGCATCGGCGAGCGTCTCGCAGTCGGCGATGCCCTCGGCCATGGCGATGAAGACCACCGGCGACACCGGCCGGAACGATCCGGTGCCCTGCAGCCGCGTGACGAAGGGTGGGTGGCTCGCCGCCACCTTGGCGAGATGGCCCTCCAGGTCGCCGCTGTCCGCGGCGTGGAGCGAGGTCGGCGGCATCAGCGTGATGTGGGTGGGTATCGCGTCGGCGTTGGGGTCGCCGAAGGAGGCCCGATAGCGCTGGAGCTGGTCGCCGTAGGGTTCCGGGACCGCGATCGCCACCCCGATCCTGGTCATCGGGCTCCACCATACGTGCTTATCCGGCTAGTCGGACGAATCCCACCTTGTCATGCACCGTGCGCAGCGTCTCGCTGGCGACCGAACTCGCGCGATCGGCGCCTTCGGCGAGAACCGCGTCGAGCTCAGCCCGATCTTCGAGCAGCTCGAACGTTCGGGTTCGAAACGGTGCTGCGAAGTCGACGACCACATCGGCGAGGTCTCTTTTCAGGACCCCGTAACCCTCGCCTGCGTAGGCCGCCTCGAGGTCGGCAGTCGTACGCCCGGTGAGCGCCGAGTAGATCGTCAGCAGATTGCTGACTCCCGGTTTGCCAACGGGATCGAAGCGCACCTCGCGACCGGAGTCGGTGACGGCACTCCGGATCTTCTTGGCGTTGGCAGCGGGGTCGTCGAGCAGGAACAGGCAACCCTGGCCGGGCAGACTCTTGCTCATCTTCTTGTCGGGCGACTGCAAGTCGAGGATCTTCGCCGTCTCCTTGACGATGTAGGGCTCCGGAACGCGGAACGTGACACCGAACCGCGTGTTGAACCGGCCGGCGAGATCACGGGTGAGCTCGACGTGCTGGCGCTGGTCCTCACCAACCGGCACCCGGTCGGCCTGGTAGAGCAGGATGTCGGCCGCCTGCAGGACCGGGTAGGTGAACAGCCCGACGGTCGCCCGGTCCGAGCCTTGCCGTTGGACCTTGTCCTTGAACTGCGTCATCCGGCCTGCCTCGCCGTAG
>DATHBP010000218.1:0-3214 GCA_035296085.1 Nocardioidaceae bacterium
TCGCCTCGAAGGCGACGAGCAGGATCATCGCGACGATGCCGATGGTTACCCGCCGGTGCTCGGCGTCGAAGATTCGGGGCTGCGCCGCCGATGACACCTCCGCCGAGCGCTGACCCACGACCCCCATCTTGTCGTGCCCTACTCCAGGGGCTGCGGCGGCAGCTGGCCCTCTCGTCGTCCGAGCGTCACGCCGACGCTGGCGAGGCTCACCGCGACAAGCGCGACCACCTCTCGAACGCCCAGTCGTTGGCTGAGCACGAGCAGCCCCGCGATGGCGGCGGCCCCCGGTTCGAGGCTCATCAGGATGCCGAACACCCGGGTCGGCATCCGGCGGAGGGCGGAGAGCTCGAGGCCGTAGCAGATTACCGAGGACAGCAGTGCGACCGCCGCACCTCCGATGAGCAGGCTTGGGGTGCTGAACACGGCCGAGGCCCCCGCCGCACCGAACGGCAGCACCAGCAGCGCACCGAACGCGAGCGCCACGGCGAGCCCGTCCATACCGGGCAGCTGCTGGCCGAGGTGTGCGCTAGCGAGGATGTAGCCAGCCCAGAACAGTCCGGCGAGCAGGGCGAGTGCCAGTCCGGACAGCGGGATACCCGTTGTCGTGTCGAGGCCCAGCAGGACCACCCCGCTGGTGGCGAGCAGCGCCCACAGCAGGTCGACGAGGCGCCTGGTCTGCGCCAGCGCCAGCAGCAGCGGCCCGATGAATTCGACGGTGACGGCGACGCCGAGCGGGACGGTGCGCAGCGAGAGGTAGAAGATGAGGTTCATCGCGCCCATCGTCACGCCGAGCATCGCCGCTGCCCGCCAGGCCGCGCCCGTCCACTGACGTACCCGCGGCCGTAGCAGTAACAGCATGAACGGCGCCGACAACCCGAGCCGCAACGCGATGACCCCGGTGGCACCCAGGTCGTCGAACAGCGTGCGCCCGATGGCGCTGCCGAACTGCACCGAGACGATGGAAGCCAGCACCAGCATCGGCGCCGGCACCCGATCCAGCCGGGAGGGCGGCAGTGCTGGTGTCACGCAGCCGGAAACTAGACCTTCCCGATCGCATCTCGAACGCGGGTGTCGAATGTCGGCGTAAGAACTTCATGTTCTCGTCACCTCAGCGCCGCCATCCGGCCGCATCCTGCTGCGACGCTTCGCGTGTGCAGATCACCGGCCATCGAGGTCAGGTCCTGGCCGACGGGGCCGTCGAGAACACGGTCGACGCCGTGGACGCCGCACTCTCCGCCGGCGCTGACGGCGTCGAGGTCGACGTGCGGCTGAGCGCAGATGGTGAACCCGTATGCATCCACGACACATCACTGATGCGGGTGGCCGGACTGCCGGTCCAGGCGCGGACGCTGACATACGAGCAGCTGCGCCAGGTACCCCTCGTGGGCGAGCAACGGATTGCTCACCTCCGCGACATCGCGGACGTGGTGCGCGGCCGGGGAACCCTGCTCGTGGAGGTCAAGCACGATCCCCGGTCTGCAGCACACGCGGGGGTCGCGGCGCTGCGCCTGCTCGCCGAGACGGGCGCCGGGAATGACGTCGTCATCTCCTCGTTCTCGCGGTCAGTCCTCCGTGACGTCCGCCAGCACGATTCGAACGTCCGCCGGGCGCTGGTCACGGGACGCGAGGTGTCGGCGAGTGCCGGCTTCGCTGACGTCGTCGCGAACGGCCACCACGAGCTGCACGCTCATCAGGCGTCCGTCCTCAGCGACCATGGCGTCGCCGAGCGAGCCCGCGCCGAAGGGGTCGTACTCCGCTGCTGGACGGTCAACCGTGGCCTCGACGCCCGACTTCTGGAGATCGCCGGCGTGGCGGGAGTCATCAGCGACCGCCCGGGGGCACTGCGAGCAGATATCACCGACCCGATGCCCCATAGCGCTATCGGGAAGCAGATGAGCACGGTGGGCGCGTGAGGACGACGCTGAGCCTGCTGGCGTTGGGGCTGACGGCGTGGATGGTGCTGTCTGTCCCCCTCGGCGTGCTCGTCGGAAGGTGCATCGCATTCAGCTCGCGGCCGGTGCAGCTTCGCGCGCCGATGGCGCCGATCCGGCTAGGCAGTCAGCCGCGACTGCTGGTGCACACCGACGCCGTGCCGGTAGCTGAGATCGCCGCCGAGGTATCCGCTGACACCGACGAGCCCGAGTGCGACCGCCGACAGCTTGCGCCCCAATGCCCGGTTGTCGCCTCGCCGCGCCAGCATCGAGGCGAGGTAGAGCGCGAGGGCGACGTTGTTCAGTCCGGCGTGCACGGCGGTCTCACGGCGGACGCCGCCCGCGGTGTCGAGAAACTGGACGACGCCGGTGGCGGCCGCCGCTACGGCCCCGACCACGCCGACGCGCAGCGCCGCGTCGGCGACGACATCGTCGCGCGGGTCACCGCGTAGCGCGCCTACCAGGTCGTACCAACCAGTTACCGACCAGGCGCCGATCGGCACGGCGATGACGACGGGGTGCAGCGGGTGGCCCAGCCACTCGTTGCCGTGCAGCCCCTTGGCGAGCGACGCCGCCCAGCCGTTCTCCGTCGCTCGGGCCAGCTTGTCCTGGGCGGTCTGCGTGGCGTGGTCGTAGAAGCCCCCGGCTCGCGGGAGGACACGGTCGACGATGGTGGCGAGGTTCATGGTCGAACTCCTTCCCGCCGACAGGCCCGCCGAACCGAGCTTTCGACGGGCGCTTTGCGCGGCCGGCGGCGAGAATGGACCGGTGGCAGCGAGCGAGGGTGGAGCAGCTCAGTGGGTCGTGGTCGTGACCGGAGCTTCGAGCGGCATCGGCCGGGCGACGGCAGTGGCGTTCGCCCGGCGGGGCGCGTGCCTCGTTCTCGCCAGCCGCGCCGTGCAGAGCCTGCGCGCCGTCGAGCGCGAGTGCGTGGAAGCCGGAGGAACCCCCCTCGTCGTTGCGACCGACGTGACCGACGCCGATGCGGTTGCGGAGATGTTCGCAGCGGCGGTCGAGCGGTTCGGTCGAGTGGATGCCGTCGTGCACTCGGCCGGGGTGGCGGCGTACGGCCGGTTCGACGACGTCCCAGCGCGCGTCTTCGAGCAGGTGGTGTCCACGAACCTGCTCGGTACGGCGAACGTCGCCCGCGCCGCGCTGGAGCGATTTCGCGCCCAAGGTGGTGGGCGCCTCGTCTTCGTCGGTTCGCTGCTCGGCAAGATCGCCACCCCGTACATGGCGTCCTACGTCACCAGCAAATGGGCCGTGCACGGGCTCGTCCGCAC
>DATHBP010000219.1:0-2103 GCA_035296085.1 Nocardioidaceae bacterium
CTCGCCGTCGATCTTGAGCACGCCGTCGTAGTTCGCGAACATGTGCGCGGCGACCGCGCGGGTGAACGCGTACTGGGTGTCGGTGTCAATGTTCATCTTCACCACGCCGTAGTCGACCGCCGCGTGGATCTCCTCGAGCAAAGATCCCGATCCGCCGTGGAACACCAGGTCGAACGGCCGCTCCACGCCGTACTTCTCGCCCACCACCTGCTGCGCCTGCTGCAAGATCTCCGGGCGCAGCTTGACGTTGCCGGGCTTGTAGACGCCGTGCACGTTGCCGAACGTCAGCGCCGCCATGTAGCGCCCCCGCTCGCCCAGCCCCAGCTCCTCGGCGACGCGAACGGCGTCCTCCGGCGTGGTGTACAGCTTCTCGTTCATCTCACCGACGACGCCGTCCTCCTCGCCGCCGACGACTCCCACCTCGATCTCCAGCACCACGTGCGCCTCGGCCGCCATCGCCAGCAGTTCCCCCGCAATCTGCAGGTTCTCCTCCAGCGGTACGGCCGACCCGTCCCACATGTGCGACTGGAACACCGGCAGCTCGCCGCGCGAGACCCGTTCCCGGGAGATGTCCAGCAGCGGGCGTACGAACCCGTCGAGCTTGTCCTGCGGGCAGTGGTCGGTGTGCAGCGCGATGTTGACCGGGTACTTCTTCGCGACTTCCTGTGCGTACGCCGCCAGCGCGAGCGAGCCGCTCACCATGTCCTTCACCGTCGAGCCGGACAGGTAGTCCGCGCCACCGGTCGACACCTGCACGATGCCGTCGCTCTCCGCTTCGGCGAACCCCCGCAGCGCGGCGTTGAGCGTCTGCGACGACGTCACGTTGATCGCCGGATAGGCGTACGACTCGCGCTTGGCCTTGTCGAGCATCTGCGCGTAGACCTCTGGCGTGGCGATGGGCATCGCAACCCTCCTCTACCTAGGCGCCGCTCGCGAACCGCGACTCAGCCGGCCCGGACTACCTTGCCAGACACCGCCCGGGCAGCGACCTGCACCGGGTCCCAGACCGAGGAGTACGGCGGCGCGTAGGCCAGATCGCTCATCGCCAGGTCGTCCACGCCCATCGCGTTCCACAGCGCGATCGCGCAGGTGTCGATCCGCTTGGCCGACCCTTCCCGGCCGACGATCTGCGCGCCGAGCAGCCGACCGGTGGACGCCTCGGCGAGCATCTTCACCGTCATCGGCTTCGCACCCGGGAAGTACCCGGCCTTCGTCGTCGTCTCGATCGTTGCGCTCACGTAGTCGAACCCGGCGGCCCGGGCCTGCGCCTCGCCGAGGCCGGTCCGCGCCACCTCCAGGTTGCACACCTTGCTGATAGCCGTGCCCACGATGCCCGGGAACTCCGCCGACCCGCCGCCCAAGTTGATGCCGGCCACCCGCCCTTGCTTGTTTGCGTGGGTGCCGAGCGGCACATACGCCGGCGCCTTGGTCACCCGGTGGTAGGTCTCCACGCAGTCGCCGGCGGCCCACACCGCCTCGTGACCAACGACACGCTGCGAAAACAGGGTGCACAGCCCACCGGCGTCACCGAGCGGCAGCCCGGCGTTGCGCGCCAGCGTCGTCTCCGGTCGTACCCCGATGCCGAGCACCACCACGTCGGCGCGGTCCTCGGCCCCGCCGACCGCGACGGCCCGCACCCAGCCACTCGAGTCGGTGGCAAACCCCTCGACCGGCGTCGACGGCAGCACCGCGATGCCCATCTCCTCCATCGCCTCACGCACGATCCGGCCCATGTCCGGGTCGAGCGCCGACATCGGCTCGGGCAGCGCGTCGACGACCGTCACCGACAGGCCGTGCCGATGCAGCGCCTCGGCGAGCTCCACGCCGATGTAGCCGCCACCGACCACCACCGCCCGGCGCATCGGCCGTTCGGAGCGGCACAGCGCGTCGAGCAGCCGAGCCCCGTCGTCGAGCGTCTGCACGCCGTAGATGCCGGCCGCGTCGATGCCGGGCAGCGGCGGTCGTACGGGCCGGGCACCCGTCGCGATCATCAGGTGGTCGTAGCCGAGCCGTTCGCTGTCGCCGAAGTGGTCGCGCACCTCGACATCACCAGCTGCCACATCGATTCCGACGGCCTCGGTACGCAGCCGCACGTCGATGCCG
>DATHBP010000220.1:0-2278 GCA_035296085.1 Nocardioidaceae bacterium
GACCGCACGTGGGGCACGGGTCCCCCGCGCGCACGTCGGCCGCTTCGATCACGCCGTCGGGGTTGAAGTCGCGCCCCGCGACGAGGTCGAGCACATGACGACCCGGCTCGTCGGCGCCGGTGACCCAGACCGTGCCCTCGACGACGCGCGGGTCGACGAGGTAGCGGATGCCCGAGGAGTTCTTCTCACCCAGCGCACCGGGGCCGATGTAGCCCTTCACCAGGGCGGGGTTGGCCGCGAACTGCTCCTCGGTGAACGGCTCCAGCTCGGCTGGGAAGATCTGCGCTTCGAGCCGCTTCTCGTCGACGTCGCGGTCACCGGGCACCCCGATCGCGAGACTCTCTCGCTCGCCGCCCGGGTGGCGGAGCACGACGACGACGTTCTTGAGCGTGTCAGCGGCCGTCCAGGGCCGGTCGGAACGCGGGAATGCCTCGTTGAGGTGGTCGACCAGGGTCTGGATGGTCGGGGTGTCCGGCGTGTGCTCGGCGTGCGCGGCCGGCACGTCGTCGTACGACACCGGGTCGGGCGCCGGCACCTGGACCGCCTCGACGTTGGCGGCGTAGTCGCACGCGCTGCAGCGAACGTAGGTGTCTTCGCCGTTCTCGGCGTTGGCCAGGAACTCCTCGCTCGCCGAGCCGCCCATCGCACCCGACATGGCCGCGACGATGACGTAGTCGAGCCCGAGCCGGTCGAAGACGCGCACGTATGCCGCCCGGTGCGCTTCGTAGGAGGCCAGGAACGCCTCGTCGCTGAGGTCGAAGGAGTAGGAGTCCTTCATCACGAACTCGCGCCCGCGCAGAATGCCCGCCCGGGGGCGCGGCTCGTCGCGATACTTCGTCTGGATCTGGTACAGCGACAGCGGCAGGTCCTTGTAGGAGGAGACGATGTCCTTGACCGTCAGCGTGAACATCTCTTCGTGCGTCGGCCCGAGCAGGTAGTCGGCGGCCTTGCGATCCTTGAGCCGAAAGATGTTGGGGCCGTACTCCGTCCAGCGGCCGGTCTCCTCGTACGGCTCGCGGGGAAGCAGTGCAGGGAACAGCAGCTCCTGGGCTCCGATTGCATCCATCTCTTCGCGCACTATCCGCTCGATGTTGCGCAGCACCCGCAAGCCAAGCGGCAGCCAGGAGTAGATGCCGGGGGCGGCGCGGCGGACGTAGCCGGCGCGGACGAGCAGCCGGTGGCTCGCCACCTCGGCGTCGGCCGGGTTCTCGCGCAGCGTGCGCAGGAGCATCGTCGACATCCGCAGGGTCACTGTGCGCTCCTCGAGCAGGCGGCTGACGATAGGCCGACAATAGCCGCCGGACCCGGCCTGGTCGCCCGGTTATCCCAGCCCGGCGTGGGGTCCCGCCGCGTCTCGTTCGCGCACCGGAAGGCTCAGCGGCCGAGGGTGAGGCCGGCCTTGCGTGCGCGCGCGAGATTCACCGTGGCGCTGATCCGGTCGAGTGCCGCCTGCAGCTCGGTGCGCAAGTTCGGTGCGGTGGTCGGGTCGGCGAGCGCGGCGGGGACGTCGAGCCAGCGCATGGGCGGGCCGCCGCTGACGAAGTGCGTCAGGTACGTCGGCACGTACTCAGCCTCGCTGACCTCGAAGCCGCCGGAAGGTTGCTCGGCGAACGTGAACCTGGCGGTGACCCCGTCGTACAGCCCGGGGACGGATGTGTCCTGCTGGGCGATCGCGTTGCCCAGCCCGTAGGCGACCCACTTGCCGCGGATCGTGTCGAACGGCTGGACGACGTGCGCGTGGTGGCCGTAGACGAGGTCGATCGCAGGTGACCGGAGTAGCCGGCTCGCGACTCGCACCTGGTCAGGCGTCGGCTCGTTCTGGTACTCGAGCCCCCAGTGCAGCGCTGCCACCACGACCTGTGCACCCAGCCGTCGAGCGACGTGCGCCTCCCGCAGGATGTCGCGCGCGTTGATCAGCGGCACCGACCACGGCTGCTCTGCGGGAATCGGGATGCCATTGGTGCCGTACGTCGAGGAGATGACCGCGACGCGGACGCCGCTCGCGTCCACCAGCAGCGGTCGACGCTGTTCGCGCCAGCTGGTCGCCGTGCCGGTGTGGGCAAGTCCGGTGGAATCCAGGACGGTCTGCGTACGGGTCAGTCCGTCGTAGCCGGTGTCGAGGCTGTGGTTGGACGCCGTGGTGCACGCGTCGTAGCCCACCCACTTCAGCGCCGGGGCGATCTGCGGCGGGACCGAGAAGCTCGGATAGCCGCTGTAGGGGCCACCCCTGGGGCCGAGCGGCGTCTCGAGGTGGCAGATGGCGAGGTCAGCGCCACGG
>DATHBP010000221.1:0-10144 GCA_035296085.1 Nocardioidaceae bacterium
CAGTGGTGCGGACCGTGCCGCGAGGAGATCCCGCTGTTCGAGCAGCTGCACGAGCGCTCCGCCGGTCGACTCCGGGTGCTCGGCATCGACCTCGAAGACCCCAATACGGCGGCGGCACTGGAGTTCGCCGACGAGATCGGGATGTCCTACCCGCAGCTGCAGGACCTGGACGGGGCGGTCACCGACGCGCTGCACATCAGGGGGATACCGCTCACGATCTTCGTCACGGCGGACGGGCGGGTGGCGGCCTCCCACCGGGGTGTCGTGGCTGGTGCTGACGAGCTCGACGCCCTGGTCGAGCAGCACCTCGGCGTGGCCGCGCGATGACCGGATCTGCGGCCGAGCAGCTGCCGGACTGGCTCCACCCACTGGCCCGTGCGGCTGAGCACCTGGAGCCCGAACAGCTGTCCTCGTTCCTGCCCCCTCCCGACGGGTCCGCCCGGCTCTCGGCGGTGCTGCTGCTCTTCTCGGACGGCGGCGAGGGCCCCGAGATCCTGCTCATCGAGCGCTCGCACACCATGCGCTCCCATGCCGGCCAGGTGGCGTTCCCCGGCGGCGGGGTCGACCCCGGCGATGCCGGCCCGGTGGAAGCGGCGCTGCGGGAGTCGTACGAGGAGGTCGGACTGGACGTCAGCGGCGTCGACGTGTTCGCCGTGCTGCCGGCCCTGTGGGTGCCGCCCAGCAACTTCGCCGTCACGCCCGTGCTGGCCTGGTGGCGCGCCCCCTCGGCGGTGAGCGCGGTCGACCCGGCGGAGGTGGCATCGGTGCACCGCGTGCCGCTGGCGGAGCTGCTCGACCCGGCGCACCGCTTCTGCGTCCGGCACCCGTCCGGGTCGGTCGGCCCGGCGTTCGAGGTGCGCGGACTGCTCGTCTGGGGGTTCACCGCCGGACTGCTGGCCCGGCTGTTCGCCCTGGCCGGCTGGGAGCTCCCGTGGGACACCACGCGCGTGCAGGAGCTGCCGCCACACCTGCTGCGGCTCGCCACCCAGACGCCGCGCCTTCGGGCCGTCCCCGACGCGACGCTGTGAACACTCTCGACTGGGTTCTCGTCGCCCTGGTGCTCGCGTTTGCGCTCTTCGGCTTTCGCCAGGGCTTCCTGGTCGGGCTGTGCGCGACCGTCGGACTGATCGCCGGCGGAGCGCTCGGCGTCGTGCTGGCTCCCTGGGCGCTCGAGCGCTTCGAGCCGTCCTTCGGGTTGGCCGCGGCCGCCGTGCTGGCCGTGCTCTTCCTGGCGTCCCTCGGGCAGGCGTCCGGGGCGCTGGTGGGCTGGTCGCTGCGCCGGCGCATCACCTGGCGACCGGTGGGCGCCGTGGACGCCGTCGGCGGGGCTGTCCTGAGCTCGGCGGCGGTGCTGCTCGGCGCCTGGGCGCTGGGTGTTGCGGTCAGCGGCGCCCACCTCGCCGGCCTCGGCGACCAGGTGCGTTCGTCGGCCGTGCTCGCCCGCGTCGACCGGGCGCTCCCCGGCCGGGCCGACCAGCTGCTGCAGACGTTCCAGGACGTGGTCGACTCGAGCAGCTTCCCCCGATACCTGCAGCCGTTCGTGCCGGAACGGATCCGCGACGTCCAGCCGCCGCCGGGGCGTACCCCCAAAGACCCCGATGTCGTCCGCGCCGGCCGCAGCGTGGTCAAGATCCTCGGCTCCAGCGTGGTGTGCGGCCGCTCGGTCGAGGGTTCCGGATTCGTCTACGCCACTGAGCGGGTCATGACCAACGCCCACGTCGTCTCCGGCGTCACCGCACCGGTCGTCGAGCTCGGCGGCGTGCGCTACGACGCCGTACCGGTCCTGTACGACCCCGACCTCGACGTCGCGGTGCTCGCCGTACCGGGCCTGCCGGGCCGGTCGCTGGCCTTCGACGAGGACGCCCGCAACGACCAGCCCGCCGTGGTCCTCGGCTTCCCGGAGAACGGCCCGTTCGACGCCGAGCCAGCGCGGGTCCGCGACCAGCAGCGGCTCCGCAGCCCGAACATCTACGACCGCGGCAGCGTGGTGCGCGACGTGCTGTCGGTGTACGCCGAGGTGAGACCCGGCAACTCCGGTGGCCCGTTGGTGTCGCGGGCCGGCGACGTGCTCGGTGTGGTCTTCGCCGCCTCGGTGACCGATGCGCAGACCGGGTACGCCATCAGCGCCGAGCAGGTCGCCGCCGATGCCGCCGCCGGTCGTACGAGCCGGCGCGCGGTGAGCACCGGCGACTGCAGCTGACGGCCTAGCTCGGCGAGGAGTCCAGCCAGTCGAGCAGCAGCTTGGTGAAGGCGTCGGGCGCCTCCTCGTGCGGGTAGTGGCCCACGCCCGGCAGCAGCTCGGTGCGGTAGGGCCCGCGCAGGTAGTGCCGGGCGGCCGCACCGGCGTACGGCACGATCGGGTCGAGCTCCCCTTCCACCATGAGCGTCGGGCAGCCGATCGGTGCGCGCATGTGCTCGGTGAAGCGCCGACCGTCAGCGCGAAAGCGCGACCGGACGAGCCAGCGGTGGTATTCCAGGGCGCAGTGCGGGGCTGGCCACAACCGCATCGCGGCCCGGTAGCGCTGCGCGGTCTCTGGGTCGGGAAACGCCGAGCCGGGCGCTGCCCCGCGGCGCAGGTGCTGCTCGACGTAGGCGCAGTCGTCGGCGGTGATCCGCCGTTCCGGCGCGAGCGGGACCTGCATGGCGAGCATCTGGGAGACGGAGCCCAAGAACGCGCGGTCGTGGGTGAACAGCCCAGCCATCTGCAGCGGGTGTGGGGAGCAGACGACGCCGAGACCGCGTACGACCGAGGGACGCACGGCTGCCGTGGCCCAGCCGACGAACCCGCCCCAGCCGTGTCCGACGACGACGGCGTCTCGGGCGCCGAGTGAGCGGATGACCCCGGCGACGTCCGCGGACAGCGTCATCGGGTCGTAGCCGCGCGGCGGCTTGTCGCTGCCGCCGTATCCGCGAAGGTCCATCGCCACGGCCCGAAAGCCGGCCGCAGCGACCGCCGGCAGCTGGTGGCGCCACGCCCACCAGAACTCCGGGAACCCGTGGAGGAAGAGCACCAACGGCCCGGTGCCGATCTCGGCCACGTGGAAGCGCGCGCCGTTGGCGGCTACTTGACGGTGCGTCCAGGGGCCGGGTGCCTCAACCGCGGTATCGATACGGCTCACCCCCGCGACAGCAGCTGGCTGCTCTTCTGTGCCTCGGCGATGGCCCGCTCGGGAGCGCGGACGGACTTGAGCTTGCGCACCCCGATCATTGCGAGGATGCCCGCGATCAGCAAGTAGACGGCGAACACGATGAGGAACGCCCACGCGGCGTGCATGCCGGTCATGGTGAGGAAGTAGGCGAACGCGATCGAGAGCAGGATGAGCGCCAGCAGACCGATGACGCCGGCCACCGCGAGGAACCCCGCACCCATGCCGCCCGCGCGCACGCTGACCTTGAGCTCTGCCTTGGCCAGCTCGATCTCGCTGCGTACCAGCGTGGAGAAGTCGCGGCTGACGTCGGCAACGAGTCGGCCGATCGTCGGCTCCTCCACCTGGGGTGGTGGCGGCGAAGCGGCACTGGACATGCGTTCCTCCTGGCGGCGTTCCCCCGGCGGAGCCGGAGCCTTCGACGGTCTCTGCGAAGAGACTAGAGGTAGCGGCCGCTGCGGCGGGCACGCCCGCCTGCCGCGCTAGTCCTCGGTCGCCGCGCCCGTGGCCAGCTCGGACTGGATCAGGTCCATGACGCTCGAGTCGGTCAGCGTGGTCACATCGCCCAGCTCACGGTGCTCGGCGACATCCCGCAGCAGCCGGCGCATGATCTTGCCCGACCGGGTCTTCGGCAGCTCGGCCACGACCATGATCTGGCGCGGCTTGGCGATCGGCCCGATCTCCTTCGCCACGTGTGCGCGGAGCTCCTGTACGACGTCCGGCCCGCCGTCCCCTGCCTCACTGCGCAGGATCACGAACGCGGCGACCGCCTGGCCGGTCGTCGGGTCGCTGGCACCGACGACCGCCGCCTCGGCGACCTTCGGGTGGGAGACGAGGGCCGACTCGATCTCGGTGGTGGACAGCCGATGCCCGGACACGTTCATCACGTCGTCGACGCGGCCGAGCAGCCACAGGTCGCCGTCCTCGTCCTTCTTCGCCCCGTCGCCGGCGAAGTAGCGACCAGGGAACCGCGACCAGTACGTCTCCCGGTAGCGCTCGTCGTCGCCCCACAGCGTGCGGAGCATCGCCGGCCACGGCTCGGTGAGCACGAGGTATCCGCCGGAGCCGTCGGGCACCGGCTCCCCGGACTCGTCGACCACGTCGGCGGACACCCCCGGCAGTGCGCGCATGGCGGCGCCCGGCTTGCCGGCCGTCACGCCGGGCAGCGGGCTGATCATGATCGCGCCGGTCTCGGTCTGCCACCAGGTGTCGACGACGGGACAGCGGTTGCGTCCGATGGTCTCGCGGTACCAGATATAGGCTTCGGGGTTGATCGGCTCCCCGACGGAGCCGAGGACGCGCAGCGAGCCGAAGTCGTACTCGGCCGGGATCTGCGCCCCCCACTTCATGAACGTACGGATCGCGGTCGGTGCGGTGTAGAAGATCGACACCTTGTACTCGTCGATGATCTCCCACCAGCGCCCCTGGTGCGGCGTGTCCGGCGTGCCTTCGTACATCACCGAGGTGGTGGCGTTCGCCAGCGGCCCGTAGACCATGTACGAGTGCCCGGTGACCCAGCCGATGTCGGCCGAGCACCAGTAGACGTCGGTCTCGGGCTTGAGGTCGAAGACCGCCCAGTGGGTGTAGGTGACCCCGACGAGGTAGCCCCCGGTCGTGTGCAGGATCCCCTTGGGCTTGCCGGTGCTGCCGGAGGTGTACATGACATACAGCGGGTGCTCGGCGTCGAACGCCTCCGGCTTGTGCTCGCTCGGCTGGCGCGGAACGAGGTCGCTCCACTCCACGTCACGAGCCTCGTCCCACGCGACGTCCTGACCCGTGCGGCGTACGACCAGCACCGACCGTACGCCCGGGCAGGCGGCGACGGCCTCGTCGACGGCGGGCTTGAGCGCAGAGGGCGCTCCACGCCGGTAGCCGCCGTCGGCGGTGACGACGACACGGGCGTCGCAGTCCTGGATCCGGCTGGACAGCGCCTCGGCCGAGAAGCCGCCGAACACCACCGTGTGCGGCGCGCCGATCCGCGCGCAGGCGAGCATCGTGATGACCGCCTCGGGGATCATCGGCAGGTAGATCGCCACCACGTTGCCGGGCTCGACGCCGAGCTCCACCAGCGCGTTCGCGGTCTTGCACACCTCGTCCTTGAGCTCGGCGTAGGTGATGGTGCGGGTGTCGCCGCGCTCGCCGACCCAGTGGTAGGCGACCCGGTCACCGAGGCCGGCCTCCACGTGGCGGTCGAGGCAGTTGTACGACGCGTTGAGCCGGCCGCCGACGTACCACTTCGCGAACGGCGCGTTGCTCCAGTCGAGCACCTCGTCCCAGCGCCGGTCCCAGTCGAGCCGCTGCGCCTGCTCCGCCCAGAACGCGAGCCGGTCAGCCGCTGCGCGCTCGTACTCCGCCTCGGTCACGTTGGCGTGGGCCGCCAGCTCTGCGGGCGGCTCGAAACGACGCGTCTCGTGCAGCAGGTTGGACAGGCCGCTGCCTTGGTCCTCACTCACCGGCACTCCTTGGGTCCGGCGGCTGTGCGCCGCTCGTGACGTACTTGTCGTGCTGCCAGCGATTCAACCGCAAGAGCGTCACGAGCCGTAGTGCGGTCGGGGCGGCGCCGCCCGGGGTCAGGGGAAGTCGATGAGCAGACCCTCGGTGGGCGGCTCGGGAAACTCGCGGCGGTAGTTGGCGAGCCCGGTGACGCGGGCGCGCAGGCATTCGGTGATGTAGGGCAGCAGCATGCCGTCGTGACCCCGGCCGTACTCGTCGTAGAGCTCGGCCACCCGCGCGAGCAGTGCGGAGCGCTCGTCCTCCGGCAGGACGGCGACGTAGGAACGCGAATGCACCAGGCCGAGCAGCGACTGCCGGTCCACCTGCTGCCAGAATCGGAACCGCCGCTGCTCGACCGGCGCGAACAGCTCGGTGGTGGCCAGCACGTCGGAGGCCTCGTACGCCTTGGTCTCCGCCCCGATCAGCGCGGAGAGCCGGCGTACCCAGGGGACCGACTCGTCGCGCGTGTTCCAGACCACCGACAAGACACCGTCGGGACGCAGCACGCGCGCGATCTCGGGCAGGGCCAGGTCGGGGTCGAACCAGTGGAACGCCGTCCCGGCCGCGACGACGTCGACCGAGGAGCTGGCGAGCGGGATCCGCTCGGCGGCGGCCTGCAGGGTCGCGACGCCGGGAACCGCGGTGCGCAGCTGGGACAGCATGGGGGCGGACGGGTCGGTTGCGACGACCTGATGCCCGAGCCCGGCGAGGGCCGCGGTCAGCTTGCCGGTGCCGGCGCCCAGCTCGAGGATGCGCGCTCGCCCGGGCCCGGCCAGCCAGCGCACCGCCTCGACGGGGTAGCCCGGCCGGCTCTTCTCGTAGACGTCGGCAACGGTGCCGAAGATCAGGCGCTCAGGGGGTGGTGTCGCCGACTCGTCCATCGCCGGGAGGCTACCAACGCCGGCACCTACGATGCCCGCGTGCCGGGCGACGAGGATCCCTTCGCGCAGGTGGGGGAGCTCGAGGGCATCCCGTCGGCGATGGCCGCGGCCCGGGACGCCTTCGACGCGCTGCTGAGAGACCGGGGGCTGCGCCGCAGCACTGCCGACGTAACCGCCGAGTCGCTGCTGCGGGGTGCTGCCGCGTCGGCGGCGCTGGAAGGCAGCCGCTACGAGGTCGCGGCCCTGCGGGCGGGTGGCGGCGACCCGCTCGCCCGCGCAGCTGTACGCCTCTCGACCGAGCTGCTCGGGCTGCTGCCAGTGTGGGGCCGCTCGCCGCCGCAGGCACTGGCCCGCGCCCACACGCTGGCGGCCGGTGGGTTCACGCCGGCGGTCGACCTCGGCCGCCCCCGCGAGGACGCCGGCGCGGTGCTGCGGTTGGCCGGCCTGGCGGCCCGGCTGAGCGCTCCAACGCGCGCGCCCGCGTTGGTGGTCGCCGCGATCGCCCATGCGGAGATCGTCGACACCGCACCGTTCGCGTCGGTGAACGGCGTCGTCGCCCGAGCGGCCGAGCGGCTCGTCCTGGTCTCCCGCGGCGTGGACCCCGCGTCGGTCACGGTCCCGGAGACCGGGCACGCGCAGCGCGAGCAGGAGTACCGGGTCGCGCTGCAGGGGTACGCGGCGGGCGGAGCGGGCGGCGTACGGGACTGGCTGCTGTATGCCGCTCGTGCCTACGTCGCCGGCGTTGAGGCGTCACCGCTGCGCGGCTGAGCGACGGGGCGACTGAACGACGGGGCGGCTGAGCGACCGGCTCCGGACGTGCGAGCGGCGCCCTGCGAAAGGGCGCCGCCGCTGGCACGTCAGCGCGGGGGACCAAGCGTGCATCTGCTTCTCGTCGTCGCACCCCGGGGTTACCGGAGGCGACTGCCCTGGATGAAGGGAGATCACCGCGTGGTGCCCGGCTGCCGTGTCGTCTGTGGAGTTCTCAGGCACAGTTCTACGCCCTATTGGCGCGCAGCGGAACCCCCTGAGAACAGCCCGGGCGTGTCGCGGCGCGGTAGCCGCCGGGCTCAGCCGGCGTCGGCGCGGCGGTCTCGGCGTCGAGCTGCCACCAGGGCAGCGCCGGCTGCGGCTGCGGCGCCGGCGCCGACGGCGACCGCCGTCAGGGTCGATTTGTTGGCCTCCCGCGAGCGCTGGCGAAGCGTCACCGGCTTGGAGAACGACAGCACCGGCCACCCCCGCTCGGCCGCGGCCTTGCGCATCGCGCGGTCGGCGTTGACGGCGTACGGGTGTCCGACGGACTCGAGCATGGGTACGTCGGTCACGGAGTCGGAGTAGGCATAGCTTCGGCTCAGGTCGTAGCCCCGACGCTCGGCAAGCTCGCGAATGGCCGCCGCCTTCGTCTCGCCGTAGGCGTAGTAGTCGATCTCACCGGTGTAGCGGCCGTCGGTGATGACCATCTGAGTTGCGATCACGCTGTCGGCGCCCAGCATCTCGCCGATGGGCTCGACGACCTCGGCGCCGGAGGAGGACACGATCACGACGTCCCGGCCGGCGTCGTGGTGCTCTTCGACCAGGCGGACGGCCTCGTCGTACACCAGCGGGTCGACGATGTAGTGCAGCGTCTCCGCGACGATGTCCTTGACCGTCTGCACGTCCCACCCGGCGCTGAGTGCGGAGAGGTACTCGCGCATCCGCTCCATCTGGTCGTGGTCGGCGCCGCCGACGAGGTAAACGAACTGGGCGTAGGCGCTGCGCAGCACGGAACGGCGGTTGATCAGGCCGCCCTGGTAGAACGGCCGGGAGAAGGCCAGCGTGCTGGACTTGGCGATGACGGTTTTGTCGAGGTCGAAGAAGGCGGCGCTGCGCTGGGCGACCGGCGGGTCCACGGCACCCGAGCATAGGTGCGCCGCGGGCACCACCTCGGGACCTACGCGTTTGGAGGTACGCCTGGCGGGGCACCTCTGTACGTGGCGGCACCCCCCAGCCGCCTTCCCGGTCCGGTTCGCCCCCCCGATCAAGGACCGGCCGAGCGGCCCCCGTGTCATTACTGACCGGGGGCTGCTCTTTGTCTTGGGCGAGGCGTGGGCCGGTGGTCATCCCCAGACGCGCCGGCGTGGGAGGCCGTCCCCAGGCGTGACCGCGCACAAGCCTGCGGAGGGGTGGCAGCCCGCAGCCTGGTGCGATGACAGCCGGTGATCCTGCCCCCCGCCCCCTGTTCGTCACCGACGACGACGTCCTGCTGGACGACCTGCTGCGGCTCGCAGCCGGGGCGGGTGTCTCCCCCGACCTCGCCGCTGACGCGCCGGCCGCCAGGCGCTACTGGTCGTCAGCGCCCCTCGTGCTGGTGGGGGCCGACCTGGTGGACGCCGTAATCCGGACCGATCCGCTGCGCCGAGATGGGGTCTGCATGGTCACCCGGGACCCCGACGACGCGTCGGTGTGGCGGCGGGCCGTTGACGTGGGAGCAGAGACGGTCGTGGCGTTGCCGGCAGGTGAGGCCATACTCCGGGAACTGCTCGCCGACACGGTCGACGGCGGACCGGCGAGCGCCGTGACGCTCTCGGTGGTTGGTGGGTGCGGCGGTGCCGGCGCCTCGGTGTTGGCGAGTGCGCTGGGCGTGGTCGCGGCCGCGCGTCAGCTGCGCACCCTGCTCGTCGACGGCGACCCCCTCGGCGGCGGAATCGACCTGGTGCTGGGCGGCGAGAAGACCAACGGGCTGCGCTGGCCGGATCTGATCGGCACTAGCGGTCGGGTGAGCGCGCCCACGTTGCGCGCCGCGCTGCCTGACATCTGCGCGCTGGCGGTTCTGTCGTGGGACCGCGGGGACCTGCTCAACGTTCCAGCAGATCTCATGCGCGCCGTGATCGCAGCCGGCCAGCGCGGTGGAGACCTCGTGGTCATCGACCTGCCGCGCCGGCTCGACGCGGCGGTGGAGGAGGCGCTCGTGCGGTCGACGAGCGCCCTGCTCGTGGTGCCGGCGCAGGTCCGGGCCGTCGCCGCCGCTGCGCGCGTGGCCCGTCAACTGCGGCCGGTCGCACCGGACCTGCGGCTCGTGGTGCGAGGCCCCAGCCCGAGCGGACTCGATGGCCACGTCGTCGCCGACACGCTGGACCTCCCGTTGGCCGCGGAGATGCGAGCCCAGAGAAGCCTCGACGACGCGCTCGAACTCGGCCACGGCCCGTCGCTGCGATCGCGGGACCCGCTCACGGGTGCGTGTGCGCGTGTGCTGGACGGCTACCGGCTGGCCGGCAAGGCTGCCGCATGACGGCTCCGTCCCCCGATGGCGCCCAGGCCGTTCCGGCTGCGTTGCTCGAGCGGGTACGCACCGTCTTGGCGAACGCCGGGGCCGAGCCAACTCCCTCCCGGGTCGCCGCAACGCTGCGCGCCGAGGGGCGGATCCTCGGCGACGCCGGTGTCCTTGCCGTCGTCGACGCCCTTCGGCGCGACACCGTCGGCGCCGGACCGCTGGAGCCGCTGTTGCGGACGCCGGGCGTGACCGACGTGCTCGTCAACGGCCCGAACGCGGTCTATCTCGAACGCGGCCGCGGCTTGGAGCTTTCCGAGGTCCGGTTCCCCGACGATGCGGCGGTTCGACGGCTCGCGCAACGGCTCGCCGCTGCGGGC
>DATHBP010000222.1:0-3075 GCA_035296085.1 Nocardioidaceae bacterium
GGCGGCGGCGGGGGGTTCTCCTCGTCGCGGCTGGCCGGCAAGCCGCAGCGAGGGCAGTCCCAAGCGCCCGGGATCTGGGCGTCGACGGCGAAGGCAGGCGTGGTCTCGTGGCCGTTGGCGCAGAAGTACGACACCCGCTGGCGCGGCGCGGAGTCCCCGCGCTCGGCTTCGCCCATGGGGCCGGCGCCGACCCTGCTCCCCCGGATAGCACTACCACCAGCCACCGTCAGGCTCTCCCGTCGTCGAGGGATCGCCGACAGCCAGCGGTCCGAAGGTCAGTGTACGTTGCGGGACCGCCTCATGAGGGCTGCCTGAACAGCAGCCCCAGCACAACGATGCAGGTGAACCAGGTGAGCCCGATGCCGATCGTGATCCGGTCGAGGTTGCGCTCCGCCACGGACGACCCGCCGAGTCCGCTCGAGACACCGCCGCCGAACATGTCGGACAGGCCACCACCGCGGCCCTTGTGCAACAAGATCAGCAGCATCAGCAACAGGCTGGTGATCATCAGCAGGATGGAGAAGACGGCTTCCACGCGGAGAGCCTAACCGCTGTGGCCGTCGACCAACGCCGACAGCGCCCGGAAGCGGCAGATCCCGGCGAACTCCTCGGCCTGCAAGCTGGCGCCGCCGACCAGCGCCCCGTCGACGTCGGGCTGGGCCATGATGCCGATGACGTTCGACGACTTCACCGAGCCTCCGTACAGGACGCGGACACTCTCCGCGGCCGCGGTGTCGAACAGCTCACCCACGCGCTGCCGAATCGCACCGCAGACCTCCTGGGCGTCCTCCGGAGTCGCCACCTTGCCGGTGCCGATCGCCCACACCGGCTCGTAGGCGACGACCAGCCCGGCCACCTGCTTGGCGCTCAGCCGCGCCAGCGACGCATCGAGCTGGCCCACGGTGTGCTCGAGGTGGCGCCCGGCCTCGCGGACGCTCTCGCCTTCGCCAACGCAGATGATGGGCGTGATGCCGGCCGACAGCGCCTTGCGTGCCTTCGCGTTCACCGTCGAGTCGTCCTCGGCATGCAGCTCGCGGCGCTCGGAGTGACCGACCACCACGTAGCTGCAACCGAGCTTGGCGAGCATGCCCGTCGAGATGTCACCGGTGAAGGCGCCGTCGTCGAACGGCGACACGTCCTGCGCGCCGTAGCGCAGGCTGAGCCGGTCGCCGTCGACGAGCGTCTGCACGCTGCGGAGGTCGGTGAACGGCGGCAGCACAACGACCTCGACCTCGCCGAAGTCGTGCTTCTTGTCGGCCAGCACCCACGCGAGCTTCTGGACGAGGACGACCGCCTCGTGGTGGTTGAGGTTCATCTTCCAGTTGCCGGCCATCAAGGGCACCCGGCCGGTCAGCGTGCTCATGACGAGGCTCCCGAGACCTCGAGAACATCCAGGCCCGGCAGCCGCTTGCCCTCGAGGTACTCGAGACTCGCCCCACCGCCGGTCGAGATGTGCCCGAAGGCGTCATCGGCGAAGCCCAGCCGGCGCACAGCAGCTGCGGAGTCACCGCCGCCGACGACGGTCAGCCCATCCACTTCGGTGAGAGCCTGCGCAACCGCGCGGGTGCCGTCCGCGAACGCGTCGATCTCGAACACACCCATCGGGCCATTCCAGAACACCGTTCTGGCGTCGCGAAGCGCCACGGAGAACGCCTCGGCGGACCGTGGTCCGATGTCGAGACCGATCTGGTCCGCGCCGATCCCGTCAGCCGTCACGACACGTGCGGACGCGTGGGCGGTCACCTCGTCGGCGACGACGATGTCTGTGGGCAGGACGACATCGACCCCGAGGTCCCTCGCGCGCGCGAGAGCGTCGCGCACGGTGTCGAGCTGGTCGGCTTCGAGCAGGCTGCGGCCGACCGGCAGTCCTTGCGCAGCCAGGAACGTGAACACCATGCCGCCCCCGATGAGCAGGCGGTCGGTCTTGTCGAGAAGGTGCGCGATCACGCCCAGCTTGTCCGACACCTTCGCGCCACCGAGGACCACGACGTACGGACGGGACGGCTGCTCGGTGAGGCGCCTGAGCACGTCGACCTCGCTCCGCACGAGGTCGCCAGCGGCAGCGGGGAGTCGCTTGGCCACGTCGTAGACACTGGCTTGCTTGCGGTGGACCACCCCGAAGCCGTCGCTCACGAAGGCGTCAGCGAGCGCGGCCAGCCGGTCTGCCAATGCTGCGCGCTGCGCGTCGTCCTTGCTCGTCTCGGCCGGCTCGAAGCGGACGTTCTCGAGCAGTGCCACCTCTCCGTCGCCCAGGCCGGACACCGTACGGACGGCGTCAGCGCCGACCGTGTCGGTGGCAAACGCGACATCGACGCCCATCAGCTCGGCGAGCCGTTTTCCGACCCGACGCAGGCTGTATCTCGGGTCGGGCGCTCCGTCGGGACGGCCGAGGTGCGCCGCGACGACGACGCGCGCCCCAGCGTCGCGGAGCCGCCGCAGGGTGGGCAGGCTGGCGCGGATGCGGCCGTCGTCGCCGATCACGCCGTCGCGGAGGGGAACGTTCAGGTCGCCGCGAACGAGCACTCGGCGGCCGCGGAGCTCACCGAGGTCGTCGATCGTCCTCATCGGCTGGGCGGGGCGTCCCTGGCTCAGAGGGTGGCTCCCACCAGCTCGACGAGGTCGACCAGGCGGCAGGAGTAGCCCCACTCGTTGTCGTACCAGCCGACGACCTTCACCTCATCGGAGAGCCCTTTGGTGAGGCCGGAGTCGAAGATGCACGATGCCGGGTCGGTGACGATGTCGGAGGAGACGATGGGCTCGTCTGTGTAGCGCAGAATGCCCTTGAGCGGACCGTCGGCAGCCTCCCGCAGGGCGGCGTTGACTTCGTCGACGCTCGTTTCACGGCCGACCACGACGGTCAGGTCGGTCACCGAGCCCGTCGGCACCGGGACTCGCAGGGCATAACCGTCCAGCTTGCCCTTGAGCTCCGGCAGTACCAGGCCGATAGCCTTCGCCGCACCTGTCGACGTCGGCACGATGTTGACGGCGGCTGCGCGGGCGCGTCGCAGGTCCTTGTGCGGCCCGTCCTGGAGGTTCTGGTCACCGGTGTAGGCGTGGATGGTCGTCATCAGTCCG
>DATHBP010000223.1:0-2310 GCA_035296085.1 Nocardioidaceae bacterium
GCGTCGGCGGCTGCGACCGTGACGGGATAGCGCTGCTCCATGTAGCTGACGGCCAGCTCGGTGCCCACCACCGCCTGCTCGGGTGGGAGGTAGGCCATGAGGAGGTGCTTGCCGAGCGAGGGAGCGGAGCCGGCCGTAGTCACGTACGGCCGGTGGCCGTGGCCGTCGACGAGCGGGCTGCCGTCTCGGGCCAGGATCGGCTCGCCGCCGAGCATGTAGCGCAAGGTGCCGTCGGCTGAGCTGTGGTCGTCGACGGTCATCGTGCACAGCACCGTCTCCGGCTCGGACTCCCGCTGCTTGAGGTAGGCCTCGCGGCCAACGAAATCCGCGTCCTTGACCTTCGGGCGCATCATGCCCGCCTCGACGATGCTGCGCTCGGCGTCGAGCTCGGCGCCATAGGCGCGGTAGCCCTTCTCCAGCCGTCCTGTCGTCCCGTACACCCCTATCCCGACGGGCACCGCCCCCAGCGGTTCGCCCGCGCGCAGCAGCAGGTCCCACAGCTTGGCGCCCGCCTCCATCGGCGCATACAGCTCCCAGCCGAACTCCCCCACGTAGGAGATCCGGGAGGCGAGAACCAGGAGCGACTCGAGCTCGATCTGCTTGCAGGTGCCGAAGCGGAAGCCGTCCGAGCTCAGATCGGCAGACGTGAGTGATCCGACCAGATCGCGAGCCTTCGGGCCCCACACACCGACAGTGGTGAACGTCGACGTCTGGTCGACGACCGCGGCGCCGCCGTCGGCAGGCATCCGGTCGGCGAACCACTTGCGGTCGAGGTTGCCGTGCGCGCCGCCGGTGACGACGCGGTAGTGGTCGTCGGCCAGCCGCATGATCGTCAGGTCGGCCCGGAAGCCGCCGCGGTCGTCGATCACAGGTGTGTAGACGACCCGGCCGAGCGGTACGTCGACCTGGGCGACGACGACGCGCTGAACCGCCGACATCGCAGCTGGTCCGGCGACGTCGAAGATCGAGAACGCCGTGAGGTCGACGATGCCGGCACGCTCGCGCATGGCGAGGTGCTCGGCGTTGATGATCGGGGACCACCAGCGGGCGTCCCACTCGTTCTCGCGCGGCATCAGCCGGTCGCCGCCGTAGTCGCCGAGCAGAGACTCGTTGGACGCGTACCACTGCGGGCGTTCCCAGCCCGCCGTCTCGACGAACGCTGCGCCGAGCTCGCGCTGGCTCGCGTGCATCGGGGCGAGCCGCTGGTTGCGGTCGCTGCTCCACTGCTCCCCGGGATGCACGATGCCGTACGTCTTGTTGAACGCCTCGCTCGTACGGGCCCGGATGTGCGCGCGGGTGCGCTGGTGCGGGTAGAAGCGCGCGATGTCGGAGTGGTGGACGTCTATCTCCGGGTTTCCGTCGGTCATCCACTCGGCAACGGCGCGGCCGACGCCGGGGCCCTCCTTGATCCAGACCGCGGCGGCCGACCACAGGCCTTTCACCTCGGGCGACTCGCCGAGGACCGGCGCGCCGTCGGGCGTCAGCGACAGCAGCCCGTTGATCGCGTAGCGGATCTCCACCGACGGGTCGCCGAGCACATCGGGCATCAGCTCCAGCGCCTGCTCGAGCTGCTCGTCGAAGTCGTCGGCGGTGAACGGCAGCTCCGTCGGTGAGAGCTTCGCCTGCTCGATCGAGGGGATCTCGCTGGGGTCGTGCAGGATCGGCCGGTGGGCGTACGAGCCCACCTCGAGGTCGCCGCCGTGCTGGCGCTCGTAGCAGAACGTGTCCATATCGCGCACGATCGGCACCGAGATCTCGCCGGTACTCTCGGCCAGCTGGGGCACCGGGCCGACGCTGATCATCTGGTGCACTGCTGGAGTCAGCGGGATGTGCGCGCCCGCCATCTCTGCGAGGGCCGGACTCCACACCCCGCACGCGATGACGACCGTGTCCGTCTCGATGTCACCGCTGCTCGTGTGCACGACGCGTACGCGGCCGCCGGTCACCGTCATGCCGGTGACCTCGGCGTTCGGGACGACCTGCAGCCCTCCGGTGGCTTGCGCCCGCTCTCGCATGATCGTGCCGGCGCGCAACGAGTCGACCACACCGACCGAGGGAGTCCAGAACGCGCCGACAATCACCGAGGGGTCGAGGAACGGCACCTTCTCGGCGACCTGCGCAGGGGTGACCATCTCGGCTTCGATGCCCCACGTTCGAGCCGAGGACATACGCCGGCGCAGCTCCTCCATGCGCTCCTCGGTACGCGCCACCTCGAAGCCACCGGACTGGGTGAACACGCCCATCTCCTGGTACTGCCGGACGCTGTCCAGAGTGAGGTCGGTGATCTCACGCGAGTGGTCGACGGGGAAG
>DATHBP010000224.1:0-23133 GCA_035296085.1 Nocardioidaceae bacterium
ATGGACGTCAAGATCTCCAGTGCCGCGGCCTCCCGGTCGATCCAGCCGTTGGCCGCGGCCGCCTCGACCATCGCGTACTCGCCCGACACGCTGTAGGCCGCGACCGGCACGCCGACCGATGCCCGGACCGCTTGCACCACGTCGAGGTAGGCGGCGGCCGGCTTGACCATGACGATGTCGGCACCCTCTTCGACGTCGAGGGCGGCTTCGCGGACCGCCTCCCGTGCGTTCCCCGGGTCTTGCTGGTAGGTGCGCCGGTCGCCGACCAGGGAGGAGTTGACCGCCTCGCGGAAGGGCCCGTAGAACGCGGACGCGTACTTCACGGCGTACGCCAGGATCGCGACGCCGTGCTGACCGGCGTCGTCGAGAGCCGCCCGGATCGCGCCCACCTGGCCGTCCATCATCCCGCTCGGGGCGACCACGTGGGCGCCGGCCTCCGCGAGCACTGCCGCCATCTCGGCGTAGCGGCGCAGCGTTGCGTCGTTGTCGACCGACCCGTCGGCGGCGAGTACGCCGCAGTGGCCGTGGTCGGTGAACTCGTCGAGACACACGTCGGCCATCAGCACGGTCTCGCTGCCCACTTCGGCGACAAGGTCGCGCATGGCGACGGTCAGGACGCCGTTGGGGTCGGTGGCGCCACTGCCCTGCGCGTCCTTGTACTTCGGGACTCCGAACACCATGAGCCCGCCGACGCCCGCAGCCACCGCTTCCTTGGCCGCCCGGCGGAGACTGTCACGAGTGTGCTGCACAACGCCCGGCATGCTCGCGATCGGCACCGGCTCGCGGGCGCCTTCGCGAACGAAGACCGGCAGTACGAGCTGCTCGGTGCGCAAGGAAGTCTCCGCCGCGAGCCGGCGAAGCGCCGGGGTGCTGCGCAGTCGACGAAGCCGGGTGGTCGGGTAGGACACCGGGCTCAGGTCGCCTTTCGCCGCGGTAGGGAGCGGCGCTCCGATGGCCGCGACACCGGCTCGCCGGACTCGAGCAGCTCGCGACGCCGAGCGGCCCCGAAGTCAGCCAGCGCCTCGGCCAGCCTGTCCGCGGACGCCTCCGCAGCGAGGACGTCGACCCGCAGACCGTGTTCTTCGGCGGTCTTGGCGGTCTGGGGCCCTATCGCGGCGACGATCGTCCCCGGGTGCGGCTTGCCCGCGATGCCGACGAGGTTGCGAACGGTTGAGGACGAGGTGAAGACCACCGCGTCGAACTTGCCGCTCTTGATCGCCTCGCGCGTCGGAGCAGGCGGCGGCGTCGCCCGGACCGTGCGATAGGCGGTGACGTCGTCGACCTCCCAGCCGATCGCGACCAGACCGGCGACGAGCGTCTCCGTGGCGATGTCCGCACGTGGCAAGAACACCCGGTTGATGGGGTCTAGCAGGTCGTCGTAGGGGGGCCAGTCCTCCAGGAGCCCGCGAGCCGACTGCTCCCCGGACGGCACCAGGTCGGGCTTGATGCCCCACTCGGTGACGGCGGCAGCCGTCCGGTCGCCCACCGCCGCGATCTTGAGACCACTGAAGGCCCGCGCGTCGAGCCCGTACTCGTCGAACTTCTCGCGCACCGCCTTGACTGCGTTGACCGACGTGAACGCCACCCACTCATAGCGCCCCTCGACCAGGCCGCGGATCGCCTTGTCCATCTGCTGGGGGTTGCGCGGCGGCTCCACCGAGATCGTGGGCACCTCATGCGGCACCGCTCCGTAGCCGCGCAACAGGGCCGACAGCTCCCCGGCTTGCTCCTTGGTCCGCGGCACCAGGACATGCCAGCCGAACAGCGGCTTGGTCTCGAACCACGACAGCTCCTGGCGCAGCCCGACGACCTCACCGACCACCGTGACGGCGGGGGCGTCGGCGGCACCGGGCTCGCCGTTCGCGACCTCTCCCAGGGTCGACACCTTCGTGGCCTGGTCGGTCGTGGTGCCCACCAGCGTCACCGCCACCGGCGTCTCCGCGTCGCGGCCAGCGGCGAGAAGCGCCTTGGCGATCTCGCTCAGCGACTTCGCGGCGGACATCACGACCAGCGTCCGCTCGTCGCCGTAGCCCGACCAGTCCACCCGTCCGTGCGTGGCGTTGACGACGGCGACCTCTCGGTGGCTCCGCGTCGTCAGCGGCACTCCGGCATACGACGGGACCGCCGTGACGGAGCTGATCCCTGGCACGAGCTCGAAGGTGATGCCTGCTTTGGCGCAGGCCTGTGCCTCCTCCGGCCCGGTGGCGTAGAGCCACGGGTCGCCGGTGAGCAACCGGACGACCCGGCTGCCGGTCTTCGCCTGCTTGACGACGACCTTGGCGCGCGACGCGTGGGTGAGCGGCTGGGAGTCCAGCCCCGCACCTCCGTCGATGAGCTCGACGGGCGTGCCGGACCGGATCTCCGCTACCAACGCGGCATGCGACGGCGTCTCGGTGACCACGACGTCAGCAGCCCGGATCAGCTCGACCGCGCGCATCGTCAGCAGACCGGGGTCGCCCGGGCCGGCGCCGACGAAGGCCACATGGCCGGCTGGCCGGACGAGCTGAGCCTCGCGGGGTGCCTGGGGGGCCGTCTTGGGAGTCACAGCATCCTTCTTCCTGATCTGGTTCGCGTGCGCGCTCACGACGCGTCGTTCTCGAAGAGGCCGGCGGCGCCCTCGTCGATCATTCGGTGGGCGAGGGAGGCACCGAGCAGCTCGGCGTCGGACGGCGCACCGGTCGTCGACAGCCGCACCTGGCGACTCCCGTCCGGTGCCACGGCAACGGCCCGGAGCCACAGCTCGTCACCGTCGTCACCGAGTGCGAGGTCGGCGAGGGCACCCACCGGCGCCGAGCAGCCACCCTGCAGTGTCGCCAGCACGGTGCGCTCCGCGGTGACCGCGCAACGAGTGCCCGGGTCGTCGAGCGCCGTGGCCAAAAGCTCTGTGGTGACCGTCTCGTTGCCGCGGCACTCGACGGCCAGTGCTCCTTGGCCGGGAGCGGGAAGCATCAGCAGCGGGTCAAGCACTTCGCTGACGGCGTCCAGGCGGCCGAGCCTGGCGAGGCCGGCGCGAGCCAGTACGACGGCGTCAACCGTTCCGGCCTCGACCGCCGCGATCCTCGAGTCGACGTTGCCGCGGATCGGGCGCACGTCCAGCCCGAAGCCCAACGCGTGCAGCTGCGCGGCCCGGCGCGGGGCGCCAGTGCCGACGACAGCTCCCGGTGGCAGCTGGGAGAGGCTGAGCCCGTCGCGAGCGACGACCACGTCGCGCGGGTCTTCGCGCGCGGGCACCGCAGCCAGCGTTATCCCGGCCGGCGTCGCGGTGGGGAGGTCCTTCAACGAGTGGACTGCCGCGTCCACGCGGCCCTCGACGAGCGCCTGGCGCAGCGCGGTGACGAAGACTCCCTCACCGCCGATCTCGGTCAGCGGCGCTGTGTCCACGTCGCCGCGGCTCAGCACGGGTACGAGCTCGACGTCTCGGCCGCTGGCGGCCTTGATCGCGTCGGCTACCAGGGTGGCCTGGGCTGTAGCGAGCGCACTGGCGCGGGTGCCGAGCCGTAGGGCGGTCACGGCTGGTCCTCTGCCGGGACGCTGTCCTGTACGACCCGCGCCAGCGTGACGGCGTCGACCGCCGCCCGGTCGAGGGCGAACAGCTCGGCCAGCGCGTCGGCGTAGGAGGACTCGGCGGTGTGCCCGGCGAGCTGCTTGATGCGCACCGTCGGGTTGTGCAGCAGCTTGTCGGCCACCCTGCGCACGGTCGCCTCGAGCTCGGCACGGCTCGTGGTGTCGAGCTCTGGCAGCCGGGCCGCCAGCCTGGCAAGCTCTGCGTCCACCACGCCAGACGCCATCGACCGCAGGGCGACCAGAGTCGGCGTCACCTGCGCGGCCCGGCGGGTCGCCGCGAAACCCGCGACCTCCGCCGCGACGATCGCGCGGACCGCCGCGACGTCGGAGCTGCTCACCTGGGCGACCGAGTCGGCAAGGTCACGCAGCGCCACCAGCCGCACGCCGGGTAGGTGGGCAGCCTCGGGCGCCACGTCGTGCGGAAGTGCGAGGTCGAGCACGGCGAGGGGCCGCTGCGCCCGGAGCTCGACAGCCGCGGCCAGCTCCGCGGCGGAGATGACGAGAGCCATCGCTCCGGTGCACGACACGACGACATCGACGGCCGCGATCTCCTCGAGGAGCGCGTCGTGGTCGCCGACACGCGCTCCGGCGGCGGCCGCGAGCTCCGCGGCGCGGTCGAGGCTGCGGTTGACGACGACGATCTCGCTGACGCCACGCCGCCGCAGCGTCGCCGCAGCGAGCGCTGCCATGGAACCGGCGCCGATGACGAGGGCCCGACGTCCCGCCAGACCGTCCGGGAAGCTGTGTTCGGCCTGGTCGAGCCCGACGGCGACCAAAGACGGTCCGAAGTGGTCTATCCCGGTTTCGGCGTGCGCACGCTTGCCGACCCGCAGGGACTGCTGGAACAGGGCATTGAGCGCGCTGCCCACGGCGCCGGCCTCCTGGCCGCGTCGCAGCGCGGCCCGCACCTGCCCGAGGATCTGCTGCTCACCCACGACCATGGAGTCCAACCCGCTGGCGACCGCGAACGCGTGGGCGACGGCTCCTTCGTCGTAGTGGACATACAGATAGCGCGCGAGCTCGTCCCGAGCGATGCCCGAGCGCTCGCCGAGCAGCGCTGAGATCTCTTCGACGCTGGCGTGGAACCGATCCACTTCGGCGTAGACCTCGACGCGGTTGCACGTCGCCAGCACCACGGCTTCGTCGACGTGCTCGCAGCTGTGTACGTCTGCCAGCAGCTTGTCGACAGAGTCGGCATCGAGGGCCAGCCGCTCCAGCACCGGGATGGAGGCACTGGCGTGCGAAGCGCCGACCACGAGGATGCTCATGCCGGCTGCCTGCTCGGCCGGGCGCTCGCTAGGGGCACGCCGTTGGGGTCGAGAGACTTGCGCTGCTCGTGGTAGGCCAGGATCTGCATCTCCATCGACAGGTCGACCTTGCGCACGTTCACGTGCGGCGGCACCGAGAGCACGGCCGGGGCGAAGTTCAGCACGCTGGTGACGCCGGCGGCCACAAGCTGATCGCACACGTCCTGAGCGGCCTGTGCAGGGGTGGCGATGACACCTATGGCCACGCCCGAGTGGCGGACGGTTGGCTGGAGCTCCGCCATTGGCCGGATCTGCACCCCGGCGACTCGTTGGCCGACCCTGGCCGGGTCGGCGTCGAACAGCGCCACGACTCCGAAGCCGCGCGACGCAAAGCCCGGGTAGCCAGCCAGCGCGTGACCGAGGTTGCCGATTCCGACGATGACGACGGGCCAGTCGCGGGTGAGGCCGAGCTCACGGGAGATCTGGTAGCGCAGGTACTCGACGTCGTAGCCCACGCCGCGGGTCCCGTAGGAGCCGAGGTAGGAGAGGTCCTTGCGCAGCTTTGCGGAGTTGACACCCGCTATGGCGGCCAAGGCCTCGCTGGAGGACTTCGCGATGCCTCTCTCCGTCAGCGAAGCCAGTGCTCGCAGGTAGACCGGCAGGCGGGCGATCGTCGCGTCCGGGATGCTGCGGTCTAGGCGCTCGTCGCCGCAGGTACCCCGGCGGCTGTGTGCGGCGGACACTTCGCTCCTGACCTGCTGGGCTGGTCGTACCCCGGCTCTTCGAGGCGGCATCGTGAGGCAGAGTCCACTCTATGAATATGTGAACGAGAGCACAAACTCGGCGCAGCCGCCCCCGTTCAGCGCTGCAGAGCGGCCCGGAGCCGGAACTCGTCCACCCGCCAGAAGTCGTGCTGAATGCCGTCCACGAACACGACGGGGATCTCTTCGCCATAGCGGCGTAGCAGCTCGGCGTCAGCGGTGATGTCGACCTCGTCCCACCCCACCGCCAGCTCCGCACAGACGCGGCTCACCACGGGGCGAGCGTCATCGCAGAGATGGCAGCCCGGCTTGGCGAGCAGTCGGACGCGTGCGCTCATCGCGGCTGCGGGTCGGCGCTACTTGCCTTGGCGGCGGCGCTGGATTCGCGTCTTCTTGAGCAGTTTGCGGTGCTTCTTCTTCGCCATGCGCTTGCGACGCTTCTTGATGACTGAGCCCACGGGTTGCCTCTCGCGATGACTGTCGGGACGGACACACCACGAAAGTCCAGCATGTCTTCGTTGGCACGTGGTAGCGCTCGGAAGGGCAAGGGTAGCGGCCCAGAGCGCCAAGGCCGGCCGCCTGGTGTCGGCCGCAGTCGCACGGCGGCGGATGGCCCTGCCCGCGGGTCGCGCAGCGGTCTGGTCAGCCGGCCTGGAAGTAGGACTTGCGCAGGTAGTCGTCGACGGCGGCCTCCGGGACGCGGAACGAGCGGCCCACGCGTACGGCGGGCAGCTCACCGGAGTGGACGAGGCGATAGACGGTCATCTTCGAGACGCGCATCATCGAGGCCACCTCGGCCACGGTGAGGAACCGCTGATCTGAGAACGACTGGTCGCGCGAATCGCTCGACACCATGGCGCACCACTTTTCCAGCACATGGCGCGCTCCGGCTTCCCCGCCGGAGCCTGCGCACGTGCGTAGCCGTGAGCGTAGTGCCTGTTGGGGCTGTTGGGGAAGGGGTGCCCGCTGCTGCGGAGCTCGCGCCGCGCTCAGCCGAACGGGTCCAGGCCGTTGAGCGGGAACACCGCCGACCTGGTTGCCTGCACCGAGCGGTCGAGCCGGTTGTCGGGGTCGAAACCCTGCATCCACGGTCGGTAGGTGATGTCGGCCCCGTCGGTCATCCGTTCGGGCGCCGCCCGACCGAGACTGCTGCGCACGTGCTCGCGCCACTCGCCCGGGGTTGCCAGCGTCTCGTCGAGCGGTCGCCCGCTCACCGTCGCCAGCAGATGCGTCCACGAGCGCGGGACCACATCCACGATCGCGTAACCACCGCCGCCGGTCGCCAGCCATCGCCCCTCGCACAGCTCGTGGGCGAGACCGTGGATCTGCTGGTACGCAGCGCGCTGCCCGTCGACGCTGAGCTCGAGATGCGCGAGCGGGTCGACGCGGTGGCTGTCGCAGCCCTGCTGGGTGACGAGGACGTCCGGGGCGAACTGCCGCAGCAGCGGGGGCACGACACCGGAGAACGCCCGCAGCCAGCCCGCGTCGCCGGTGCCCGGTGGCAACGCCACGTTGACCGCCGAGCCGGCAGCGTCGACGCCGCCGGTCTCGCTCGGGTAACCGGTGCCGGGGAACAGCGTGAGCGGCGACTCGTGCAGGCTGATCGTCAGGACGCGCGGGTCGTCGTAGAACACCGCTTGCACGCCGTCGCCGTGATGCACGTCGAGGTCGACGTAGCCGACGCGCTGAGCACCGGCGCCGAGCAGCCACTGGATCGCGACCGCGACGTCGTTGTAGATGCAGAACCCGCTCGCGTTGCCCGGCATTGCGTGATGCAGCCCGCCGGCGATGTTCGCAGCGTGCAGCACCTCGCCGCTCCAGACTTGCCGCGCCGCCTCGACCGAGGCGCCGACGACGTGGGCCGACGCCGTGTGCATCCCTGCGAACGTCGGGTTGTCCGAGGTGCCAAGGCCGTAGGAGTAGTCGAGGAGCCTAGGCGACCGCGCCGCCCGTTGCACTGCGTCGATGTAGGCGTCCGAGTGCACGCTTGCCACCACGTCGTCGTCGGCGACCGGCGCCGGCATGACGGCCAGTCCTCGCGGGCCGACCACCTCGAGCGAGCGGGCGAGCCGCATGGTCAGGTCGACGCGCACGGGCGCCAGCGGGTGCTTCGGACCGAAGTTGTAGTGCGTCAACTGCTCGTCGAAGACGACACATGACGGACAACCCGTCGCCGGACCCCGGGCGGGCAACCGGCTCAGCCCTTGCTCGCCAGCGAGCGCAGGAAGAACGCGACGTTCGCCGGGCGCTCGGCGAGCCGGCGCATCAGATAGCCGTACCACTGGTCGCCGTAGGGCACGTAGACGCGCACGCGCTCCCCCGCTTCCGCGAGTCGCAGCTGCTCACTCGGGCGTACGCCGTAGAGCATCTGGAACTCATACGATCCGCCGGCCCGGCCGTACCGCGCGGTGAGCGCACCGGCGATGCGGATGAGGCGCGGGTCGTGGGTGGCGATCATCGGGTAACCGTTGCCACGCATCATCACCTTCAGGCATCGCACGTAGGACCGGTCTACGTCGAGCTTGTCCTGGTAGGCGACCGACTCGGGCTCCTTGTAAGCGCCCTTGCACAGGCGTACCCGCGAGCCGTCGTAGGACAGGTCGCGGCAGTCTGCCTCGGTGCGGTGCAGCTGTGACTGCAGCACAGCGCCGGTCTCCGGAAAGTCCTGACGGAGCTCGTGGAGGATCTCCAGGGTGGAGTCGGTGGTGGTGTGGTCCTCCATGTCGAGGGTCACCGTCGTACCGGCGTTGCGGGCGGCGTGGCAGATCGAGCGGGCGTTGTCGAGAGCGATCTTGGCGCCGGTGCCGGGCAGCGCCTGCCCGACCGCGGATAGCTTGACCGAGATCTCCGCGCTCGAGGTCAGGCCCGCCTCGGCGAGCCGGCCGAGCACGCTCAGGTAGGCATCGGCATTGCCGTCGGCCTGCTGCCGGTCCAGGGTGTCCTCGCCGAGGTGGTCCAGGCTGATGAGCAGCCCGTCGCTGTGCAAAGCCGCAGCGGTCCGCACCGCGTCGTCCACCGACTCGCCGGCCACGAACCTCGACACGATCCCGCTCGAGACCGGCATGGCGCTCACGATGCGTTTGACCGAGTCGCTTCGAGAAAGTCCGAGCAGGGCGGGTCGCAGCACCACGTTCGTTCCTCCCGAGCTCCCCGAGGCAGCGTCGTCTCGGCCGGGCTCAGGCTACGCGGTGCCCCCGTCGCAGCGAGCGCGCACGATCCACCTCAGGCGGTACGGCGCCGCAGCGTCGCGGCACCCAGGCCGATCGCCGCGGCCACGAACAGTGCAACGACCGCGAGGTCCCTGCCAATTGCCGCGGCGCCGGCGCCGGCCGTGACACCTTGCATCGCGTCCACGGCGTAGGAGAGCGGCAAGGCGTTCGACAGCACCTCGAGGACGTCGGGTAGCGCCTCTCGGGGGACGAAGAGCCCGCACAGCAGCACCTGGGGCAGCACGAGCGCGGGCATGAACTGCACCGCCTGGAACTCCGTCTCCGCAAACGCGGACACGAACAACCCGAGCACGGTGCCCAGCACCGCGTCGAGCACCGCCACGGAGGTGAGCACCCACACCGACCCCTCAACGTGCATGTCGAGCAAGCCGACCGACAGGCCGACGGCGACCGTCGCCTGCACCAAGGCCACCGCCCCGAAGGCGAGCGCGTAGCCGAGGAGCAGGTCGAGCTTGTGCAGCGGCATCGACAACAGCCGCTCCAGCGTCCCCGACGACCGCTCGCGCAACGTCGTTACCGAGGTAACGAGGAACATCACGATGAACGGGAACATCGCGAGCATGGGGGGGCCGAAGCGGTCGAAGATGACGTCCGAGCCGTCAAACATCCACCACATCAATGTGAGCAACAAGCACGGGACGACGAGCATCATCGCGATCGTCCGCGGGTCACGGCGGAGCTGCGTGAGCACCCGGCGGACCACCGCGAGCGTGATCGGGAGGCTCATGCCGCTGCCCCCGCCGTGCTGACGAGGTCGAGGAACGCTCCCTCTATGTCAGCGGCCCCGGTGCGGGCGAGCAGTGCTGACGGCGAGTCGTCCGCGAGGATCTCGCCTTCGCGCATGAGCAGCAGCCGTTGACAGCGCTCGGCCTCGTCCATCACGTGGCTTGACACCAAGACGGTCGTGCCGGCGTCCGCAAGCCGGTGGAACAACGCCCACAGGTCCCGGCGCAGCACCGGGTCCAGCCCGACCGTCGGTTCGTCCAGCACGAGCACTCGCGGGCTGCCGAGCAGTGCGGCGGCGAGAGAGACTCGCGACCGCTGCCCGCCGGAGAGCCGCGCTACGACGTTGTCGGCGTATCCGCGCAGGTCCACCTGATCGAGCACGCGGTCGACGTCGCTGGTCGGCGCACCGAGGACGGCGGCGAAGAAGCGGAGGTTCTCGCGAACGGTCAAGTCGGCGTACACGCTGGCCGCCTGGGTGACATAACCGACGGTGTGCCGCAGCTCTGCACTGCCGGCGGGTCGGCCGAGAACGAGCACGTCCCCCGAAGCCACCCGCTGCACGCCGACGAGCGCGCGCATCAGCGTGCTCTTGCCACAACCGGACGGCCCGAGCAGGCCGGTCACCTGCCCGGCCGGTATCGAGAAGCTCAGCTGGCGCAGCACGGCACGGCCGGATCGGACCACGATGAGGTCGCGTACCTGGACGCTGGCGCTGCCAGAGTTATTCATCATGTGATGAATATGCCTCCGGGCTGGGTCGCCCGTCAAGTCTGCCGGGGCGCCGGCAGTGCCAGGCCCGTCCCACCGTCGGTATACAGGCTTGCCAACCGGCGGTAGGTCCCGGGCGAGGACAACACGTCGGTGGTGTCCACCGCCTGGTCGACGGCCCCGATGAGAGGCAGGTCGCACAGCTGCGGCTCCACCACAGTGCCGAGACATGCCTCCGCGAACCGGTCGGCCATGAGCACGTGAGCCGGCCGCGAGTGGAACTGCCGTACGGACGGGTCCAGCTCCTCGGTGAGCCCGGCCTCATTGTGCCGACGAGCGAGCGCGCTGTAGGCGCTGCTCAGGGCCGCCTCGCGGGCTGCCGGATCGACAGCTCGGAGCGCTTCGGACACGTAGCGGGGCAGTTCGTCGGGGTGTCGACCTTGTGCAAAAGCGGTGCCCAGCCACTTGGCGTACGGGGCGTATCGGCGGTCGAGCAACAGGGCGAGCCGCATGACGTCTCGGGTCAACCGTGCCGCGATGACCGCCGAGCCGACCTCGTCACCGATCTCGGCCGTGCGGGCGACAAACGCCTCCTCTTGCGCGAGGCGGCGCCACTGGCAGGCCAGTAACCAACGCCATACCTGGTCGGGATACCACGACAAGGTGTCGCGCACTCGCGCCAGCGCGCCAGAGTCGTCGGCGTAGACCGCTCCCGCTACGACGCCCAGCAAGCGCTGCTGAGGGGTGAGCAGCCAGTCCAGGGTTGACATCCCGGCTGTGGCGTCCACTCCTAGCTGGTCGACGAGCCAGCGCGACAGCGACGTGACGGTGACGTGGTGGCTGACCGGTTGGGCGTCCCAACCGAAACGCACCGGCCAGCCACGGAACCGCTCCGGGAGCGCATCTTCGAGCAGGCTGCGGACTTCGAACACCTCGTCTTCGTCCGCGAGGAAAACGAGCAGCCGGGGCCCCCACCCGTGGTCGGTGGAGCGCTCGGTGTCGTACCCGAGTACGTCGGAGCCCCACCCGAGAAGCCCCGCGGAATGCACCCGCCCTGCCAGCAGCGGACGGACGACCTCGACGTAGAACGCTCGTGACAGCTCGGCCGCCGGCAGGAACGATGGGGCGGTCACAGTCACAGCATCGTGCCTCCCCGGCCCGGTCAGCCGGTCAGGTAGCGCTGCAGCGTCGGGCCGAGCAGGCGTACGACCTCCTCAGGTGGCAGCGACGCCAACGGCTCGAGAGCCAGGACGTACCGCGCGACGACGAGCCCGAGCAGCTGCGAGGCGACCAGCTGGACCCGCAGCTGGGCGTCCGGCGTTCCCAGCGCCTGGGCGACGGGAGGGAAGATCATCCGCAGCATGCCGTCCGCGAGGAGGTTGCCGGACGACTCGGACGCGAGACCGGAGCGGACCACCGCGAGCAGCGGCATTCGCGCTTTCGGGTCCTCCCAGATCGACAGGAACGTCTCGATGAGCCGTACGCCGAGACCGTCGGCGCCCGCGGCGACGACACCGGGGATGACGACTCGTGGGTCGAACGGGATTTGCAGCGCAGCGAGGAACAGGTCGTCCTTGCTCCCAAAGAAGTGGTGCACCAGAGCCGGGTCGACGCCAGCGGCAGCACCGACGGCGCGGATCGTCGTGCCGTCGTAGCCCTTGGCCGCGAACTCCGTCTGCGCCGCGGCGAGGATGTCGCTGCGGGTGTCGCCGCCGCCTGGCCGGCGGCCGGGGCCTCGCGACGCCTTAGCCCGCGAAGCCATGCACCGCCTCGATCGAGCCGTCGCTCGACACCGCGTACGACGCCCGGTGCGGTGCGCTCAGGTGGTGCCGGGCGAAGGCGAGTGACTCCGCCAGGTCGGCCTCCCGCTCGTCTCGGCTGCCAGCGCGGCGGGTGTTGATCTCCACGACGACGCACCGGTCGAACTCCGCGTGGCCGAGCAGCTCGAGCAGCTGTGCGCACGGCTGGTCACCACGTCCGGGCACAAGGTGTTCGTCCTTCGCCGAGCCGGAGCCGTCGGCGAGATGCAGGTGCGCCAGCCGCTCGCCCAAGCTTGACGCCATCGCCAAGGCGTCGGACCCGGCGGTGGCGGTATGCGAGAGGTCGAGGGTGACGTTGGCATAGTCCTGCTCGGTCGGATCCCAGCTGGGCAGATAAGCCTGCAGCTCCTTGCCGGCAGCCCGCCAGGGAAACATGTTCTCGACCGCGAACACCACCCCGGTCTCCGCTTCCAGCCTGGCTATCCCCTCGACGAAGCCGTCCGCGTACTCCCGCTGCCAGCGAAACGGCGGGTGCACCACAACGACGCCCGCCCCGAGCCCGGCAGCCGTCGCCGCGCTCTTCTCGAGCTTCGCCCACAGGTCCGAGCCCCACACCCGCTGGGTGATGAGCAGGCACGGAGCGTGCACGGCACAGACCGGCAGCTGGTGGTAGTCCACCAACCGCGCCAACGCATCGCGGTCCTGGCTGACGGGGTCGATCCCCACCATGACCTCGATGGCGTCGTACCCGAGCCGGCTGCCCAGCTCGAACGCGCTGGTCGTCGACTCGGGGTAGACCGAGGCCGACGACAGCGCTACCAGGGCGCCGGCCCGCGGCGTGCCGGTGCCCGGTTGCGCGGGGTCATGGGCAGCGTCCACACCAGCCAGCGTATTGGCCGGGCGACAGGGCGGCTCGGCCACGACTGCGGTCAGAGCTGGTCGAGCTTCTCCAAGATCACGCCTTCGCGCAGCGCCCACGGGCATACCTCGAGGCCCGCGATGTCGAAGATGTCCATCACGGCGTCGGCTACCAGCGCTCCGGCCAATATCTGATGCGCCCGAGACGTCGACACTCCGGGCAGCGCAGCGGTCTCCGCCACGGTGTTGGTCCGCAGCCGCGGCAGTGCGCTGCGCAGCGGCGCACGCCCAAGCACCCGGCGGACCATCGGACCCTCTGCCGAGGGCGCCGCCCCGCAGATCCGGGCCAGTGAGCGGAACGTCTTGCTGGTCGCCACGAAGTGGTCGCTGCGTCCCGATCGCAGGACAGTTCCTGCGTCGGCGGCGATGCTGGCGCGGATATGGCGGCGCAGTGCCTTGACGTCGGGCTCGCTCGGTGGGTCGCCGGGCAGCCACTCGCGGGTCAGCCGGCCCGCTCCCAGCGGCAGACTCTGCTCCACCTCGGGAAACTCGTCGGCACCGGCGGCGATCTCCAGCGAACCGCCGCCGATGTCGAACACGAGCAGGCAGCCCGACGACCACCCGAACCACCGGCGTACGGCTAGAAACGTCAGCTTCGCCTCTTCGCTGCCCGACATGATGCGCAGGTCGACGCCGGTCTTGACTCGAACTTTGTCCACCACACCGTCGACGTTCGACGCATCGCGGACCGCCGACGTCGCGAACGCGGTGACCGACTCGCACCCCTTGTCCTCGGCGGCGTCGAGCGCGTCGCCGATGAAGCTGATCAGCGCGTTGACGCCGACTCGGGCGAGCGCACCGTCACTGCCGATGTGCTCGGCGAGCCGCAGCTCCGACTTGTGCGAGTACGCGGGCAGCGGCGCCGCACCGCGGTGCGCGTCGACCACGAGCAGGTGACCGGTGTTGGAGCCGATGTCGAGGACGCCGAGACGCATACACCCACGCTACTTCGCCATCGCGTCGTTAGGGTGAGCGTCGTGCCGGAGGTGGACCTCGATTTCCCGCGTGCGTGGGTCGAGTTTCTCGATCCGGACGACGAGGGGCAGGTCTTCCGCTGTGACCTCACCTGGCTGACCTCACGGTGGGCGTGCATCTTCGGCAGCGGCTGCCAAGGCATCTACGCGAGCCGCCCCGACGACGGCTGCTGCTCGCTCGGAGCGCACTACGCGGACCAGGCCGACGAGCAACGGGTGGAGTCCTACGCCGAGCAGCTCACCGACGAGGACTGGCAGTTTCGCCGCGAGGGCAGGCAGAGTGGCTGCAGCGAGGTCGACGACGACGGCGAGCGCAAGACCCGGATCATCGACGGCGCCTGCATCTTCTTGAACCGGCCCGGGTTCGCGGCCGGTTCAGGCTGCGCGTTGCACGCATGGGCGCTGCGCAAGGGTCGGCACCCGCTGGAGACCAAGCCGGACGTGTGCTGGCAGCTGCCGGTGCGCCGGCTCTACCGGGAGGTCGAGCGCACCGACGGCTCGGCCTACACGGAAGTGACGATCGCCGAGTACGACCGGCGCGGCTGGGGGCCGGGCGGTCATGACTTCGACTGGTACTGCACGGGCAACAGTGAGGCGCACGTGGCTCGCGACCCCGTTTACGTCTCCTACGCCGCCGAGCTCACCGAGCTGATGGGCGCTGCTGCGTACGCCGTGCTGCTCGGCCACTGCCAACAGCGTCTCGCCGCCCGTTCGCCGGTGGCCCCGCATCCGGCGGACGCCGGGCCGGTCCCGCACCGCGTGCAGGCCGGCGAGCCTGCCGCACCGGTGCGCGCCCGGGCCTGACGGGCGTACGGCTGTTGTCGCGGGGTTGCGCCTTTGTCGGCACTCGCGACATGACCACAATGTGAGCATGCGCCTCGACCATCTCTCCTATGCCGCCGGACCGGAAGGGCTGGCGGCCACTACGGCCCGAATCGGTGCGCTGCTCGGTGAGGCTTTCGTCGACGGCGGCCTGCACCCGCGGTTCGGCACCCGCAACGCCGTGCTGCCACTGCGTGGTGGGCACTACGTCGAGGTCGTTGAGGTGCTCGACCACCCCGCCTCGGACAAGGTGCCGTTCGGCCAGGTCGTCCGGATGCGCAGCCGTGCCGGTGGTGGCTGGGTCGGCTGGGTGGTAGCCGTCGAGGACATCGACCCCGTCGAGCAGCGGCTCCAACGCCCGGCTGTGCAGGGCAACCGGCATCGACCGGACGGCTACGAGCTGCGCTGGAAGCAGCTAGGCGTGCGCGGACTGCAGGCCGACCCTCAGCTGCCGTTCTTCGTGCAGTGGGAGGTGAATGCCGGTGACCACCCCTCGGCCGGAGCGACGGGCGACATCTGCCTGGCCAAGCTCGAGATTGCCGGGGAGCGCAGCCGGGTCGCCGACTGGCTCGGCAGCCCACCAGCCGAGCTGGTCGAGGACGTCGACATCGTCTGGAACTCGCCGCGCGACGCGCCCGGGCTACTGGCCGCCCACTTCCGTACTCCGGACGGCGTCGTTCGCATCTAGCGCTCGCTAGCCGTCCACAGCAGCGTGTCGGACCAGCGCCGCTGTCGGTGCGCTCCCCTAGCGTCGTCGCAGTGAAGCGGACAACCGGGCACGCCTGCTCAGCATGTGGCGCGAAGACCGCGCAGTGGTTCGGCCGCTGCCCGCAGTGCGGCGAATTCGGCACCGTCGCCGAAGTCCGCATCGATCGGGCTGCCGCTGTGCCCGGGCGGCACGGGAGTGGCTGGGCGACACCGGCGCGTGCCGCCCGCCCGCTCGGAGTGCTCAGCGCACCCACCCCGCGGATCGAGACCGGCATGAGCGAGTTCGACCGTGTGCTCGGTGGGGGGCTCGTGGCCGGGCAGGTGGTGCTGCTGGCCGGTGAGCCAGGCGTCGGCAAGTCGACGCTGCTGCTGGCGGTGGCCGACGTGTTCGCCACGGGGACAGCCGACCAGTCCGCCCGCAACGTCCTCTACGTCTCCGGCGAGGAGTCTGCAGAGCAGATCGGCATCCGCGCTCAGCGCATCGGAGCGGCCGCGGAGACGTTGCTGGTCGCCGACGAGTCCGGAGTGGAGGAGGTCCTCGACCAAGTGGAGACGAGCCGGCCCGACCTCGTCGTCGTCGACTCCGTGCAGACGATGCGCTCTGGTGAGGTCGAGGGCCGAGCCGGCGGGATCTCCCAAGTGCTGGCGGTGACGCAGGCGCTCGTCAGCCTCGCCAAGCGGCTCCACACGCCGTTGCTGCTGATCGGGCAGTCGACTCGCGAGAACGCGGTGGCCGGCCCGCGAGCCCTCGAGCACCTCGTCGACACCGTCCTGACGTTCGAGGGTGAACGCAACACCCCGATCCGGCTCCTGCGAGCCACGAAGAACCGCTTCGGGCCGGCCGAGGAGGTGGTGTGCTTCGAGCAGCGCGACGACGGGCTCACCGAGGTTCCCGATCCGTCGACGCTGTTTCGGTCCCACCGCGACGCTCCCGTCCCGGGCACCTGCGTCACGGTCGCCATGGAAGGTCGTAGAGCTCTGCTGGCCGAGGTGCAGAGCCTCGTGGCGGCGGGCATTGGCCCAAACCCGCGGCGGATGGTGACGGGCCTCGACTCGGCGCGCGTCGCCATGCTGGTCGCTGTCACCGAGCGCACCTGCGGTCGCCGGCTCTCCGACAAGGACGTCTACGTCGCGACGGTGGCGGGCGTGCGCCTCACCGACCCCGCCGCCGACCTCGCTGTCTGCCTCGCTGTCGCGTCGGCCCGGGACGACCTCTCGCTGCCCGACGACCTGCTGGCCATCGGCGAGGTGGCTCTCAGCGGCGACATTCGGCCGGTGCACAACCTTGCGCTGCGGCTAACCGAAGCCGCTCGACTCGGTTTCACCAGGGTCCTCGTGCCACCTGGCTGCCTCCCGGCATCTGGGCGGGATGTCGCGGTGAACGTCGTCGAGGTGGACCACCTCCGAGCAGCGCTGCTCGCCCTGCGCAATCTCGCTGTCCGGCGCCCTCCTAGTACCGTCGGGCTCTCCGTCATCAGCTCACCTCAGGAAGCCCGCCGATGAGCACCACCGAAGCCGGCTCACCGGCCCGGTTGCCCGTCGCGCGAACCGGCTCGATCTTCTTCGTCGGGAACGCGACGACGGTCATCCGCTGGGGCCCGTTCGCCCTGCTCACAGACCCCAACTTCTTGCATCGCGGACAGCACGCCTACCTCGGACACGGGCTGACGTCGCGGCGGCTCACCGAACCCGCGATCGGCGTCGAGGAGGTTCCGGCCGACCTCGACCTGGTCGTGCTGTCCCACCTGCACGGCGACCACTGGGACCGGTTGGCGCGCCGCCACCTCGATCACACCCTGCCGGTGCTCACCACCCCGCGCGCCGCTCGCCGCCTGCGCCGGTTGCACCGGTTCCCTCGAGCGCTCGGCATGCCGACGTGGAAAGTCCACACCGTCGCGAAGGGGGACGCGACACTGCGAGTCACCGCACTTCCCGGCCGGCACGCACCGGGGATAGCGCAGCGGTTGCTGCCGCCGGTGATGGGCTCTCTGCTCGAGTTTGGCTCGGCCAGCGGCGGAGTCGAGCAGCGGCTCTACATCAGCGGAGACACCCTGATGTTCGAAGGGGTGCGTGAGATCGCCCGCCGCTGCCCTGGCATCGACGTCTCCCTGCTGCATCTAGGCGGCACGCGGCTCCCCGGCGGCCTGCTGGTGACCATGGACGCCGTCCAGGGTGCGGACATGATCGAGACGCTCAAGCCACGACGGGCCATCCCGATCCACTACGACGAATACACCGTGATGAAGTCCCCGCTCGCCGACTTCCGCGCCGAAGTGGAGCGCCGGGGGCTTGCCGCCTCCGTGACCTATCTCGATCGCGGGGAAAGCGCGACGTTCGGCGTCTAGACTGCCCTGTAACGTCGACAGACTGCGGGGGTCCGGTTGGCACCGATCGACAAGCTCGGGGACGACCCGCGCCTGCGCGCGACGCTGGCGAGCGTCGCGCCCGGCACTCTGCTGCGCGAAGGCCTCGAACGCATCTTGCGCGGGCGCACCGGCGCGCTGCTCGTCCTGGGCCAGGATCGTACCGTCGACACCATCTCGACCGGTGGCTTCTCACTCGACATGCCGTTCACCGCAACCGGGCTTCGAGAGCTCGCGAAGATGGACGGCGCGATCATCCTCGACAAGGACTGCACGCGCATCCTGCGGGCCGCCGTGCACCTGATGCCCGACGCTGCGATCACTACCGAGGAGACCGGGACACGGCACCGCACCGCCGACCGGGTGGCCCGACAGACCGGCATCCCGGTCATCTCCGTGTCGCAGTCGATGCAGATCATCGCCGTGTACGCCGGCGGGGCTCGCTACGTTCTGGAGGACTCAGCCCAGATCCTCTCCCGGGCCAACCAGGCACTTGCCACGTTGGAGCGCTACCGCCTTCGGCTCGATGAGGTGTCGGGGACGCTGAGCGCGCTGGAGATCGAGGACTTGGTGACCGCGCGGGACGTCGCGGCGGTTGCACAACGCCTCGAGATGGTGCTGCGGATCGCTGCCGAGATCGAGAGCTACGTGGTCGAGCTCGGGTCCGACGGTCGGCTGTTGGCTCTGCAGCTCGACGAGCTGGTGGCCGGCGTGGAGGAGGAACGGCTCTGCGTGATCCGCGACTACATGGCGACAGGACGCCGGGCCAAGGGCGCCAGCGAGGTGCTGGACCAGGTGGTTGCTCTGAGTGCGACAGACTTGCTCGACCTCGCGGCGTTCGCCCGCCCGCTCGGGCTGGGCAGCTCCGAGAATCTCGACAGCGCTGTCACTCCGCGCGGCTACCGCCTGCTGGCGAAGGTCCCGCGGATTCCGGCCACGGTGGTCGAGCGGCTGGTGGACCACTTCGCAAGCCTGCCGAAGCTGCTGGCCGCCACTATCGAGGACTTGCAGGCCGTGGACGGTGTGGGCGAGAGCCGCGCACGCAGCGTCCGCGAGGGGCTTTCGCGGTTGTCCGAGTCGAGCATCCTCGAGCGCTACGTCTAGCCGGTCTCAGCGCCACCCCGGCTGCCACCGCTGCGGGCCGCCTCGAGCACGAAGCGTGCCTGCGCTGGCTCACCGCCGATGACGGCGGCTGCTGCTACATAAGTGCCAGGCGTCGCCTTGGGGGCCCCGGGACGACAGCGCGTCGCCGAGCGCGTTCCTGACCACAGCATGCGATAGGTCGCCGGCTGGTCGGCACGCACCACGAGCTGGCTCGGGAACAACGCCCCCGGGCAGTGCGCGCTGGTCCACCACTCGTCGCTGCCTGACGTCACCTTGACGAGCAGGTTGTCTGGTCCGAGCGCCAGCGTGCACGCCGCGCGGCCCGTCGTACGAAGCTGCAGGCGAATCTCGACGGCTTCCCCGGCCCGGTAGCCCGCGGAGACCTGCGGCTTGAGCCGTACCTCCGTCGGTCGGCACGCGCCGTCGGGTGCGGCGGGGACGGGCTCGGCTTTCGGCTGGTGCCTGGGTTTGGCGGAGTCGTCGTTCTTGCCGGCCCGGTGCTTCGTGTCGGAGCGCCGAGGATGACGGGAGGGCGACCGCAGCGCCGGGTCGGTCAACCGGCCGATCTCGGCCGCGGCCGCAGCCCTGGGGGCGGAGGAGGTACGCGGGTCGGTGCTGGCTGTCGCCGGTTGGTCCTGGCCGCCGATGCTCCGGCTGAGCCAGAACACGAGCGCCAGCACGATCACCAGCAGGAGCAGCCGCCGAAACCAGTACACGCGCGAAGGCAACGGGCCGGACGGCCGTACGACGGTGCTCATGGCTGGTCCCACGCTAACCAGCGAACGGCGGTGAAGCGCTGAGCCACACCGACATGGCAGGATCCCATCGCGATGCCGTACTCGTGTCTGCATCAGCCGGTGCTCGACTGGTACGCCCACGCGGCCCGCGACCTTCCGTGGCGGGCGCCGGACGTGTCGGCGTGGGGGGTGCTGGTCAGCGAGGTCATGCTCCAGCAGACGCCGGTCAGCCGGGTGCTGCCTGCCTACGTCGACTGGCTGGCTCGCTGGCCGACCCCACAGGCCCTCGCAGCGTCGCCTCCAGGCGAAGCGGTCCGCCAGTGGGGAACGCTGGGCTATCCGCGGCGGGCGCTGCGGCTGCACGCCGCGGCGGTGATGATCACCGACCTGCACGACGGCCGCGTGCCGTCCGAGGTCGAGAACCTGCGTCGACTGCCTGGAGTGGGCGTCTACACAGCAGCCGCTGTCGCCTCCTTCGCTTTCCAGCAGCGGCATGCCGTCGTGGACACCAACGTCGCGCGCGTCCTTGCCCGCGCAGTCGGCGGCGGGGACAGAGCCCGTGCGCAGCCCGGCGCCGAGGAACGGCGCCAGGCAGACGACCTGCTGCCAGACGATCCGGCGGCTGCCGCCCGCTGGGCGGTCGCGCTCATGGAGCTCGGTGCGCTGGTGTGCGTGGCACGTGCGGCGCGCTGCCAGCAGTGCCCGATCGCGCCGCAATGCCGCTGGCGAGCGACCGGCGGTTCGACGACCGGCGCGCCACGTACCAGCCGCTCGCGAAGCTACGCCGGAACCGACCGGCAGTGCCGGGGGCGCCTGCTCGGTGTGCTGCGAGCCAGTGACGCCCCCGTGCCGGCACAGGCTCTCGCCGCGTCGTGGGACGACCCGGCGCAGCGCGCGCGAGCGCTCGGCAGCCTGGTATCGGACGGACTGGTCGAGCCACTCGCCGACGGTCGGTTCAGGCTTCCGGCCTGAACCGCTCCCCGCTCACTCCGTCGCGGCGGTCTCCACCGGAGGTGCGTCCGGCAACTCGGTGTCCAACGGAGGCAAATCGTCGGGCAGCTGCGCCTTGGGTGTGCCCCGGAACACGAAGCCGGCGTCCATGCCGTCGGCGTCGGCGTCGACGAGCACGATCTGCCCGGGCTTGAGGTCGCCGTAGAGGATCTTCTCGGCGAGCACGTCCTCGAGGTCCCGCTGCACAGTGCGACGAAGCGGCCGCGCGCCCAGCACGGGGTCGAACCCGCGCCGCGCCAGGAGCTCTTTGGCGCGCTGGGTCAGCTCGAGCGCCATGTCCTTGTCCTTGAGCCGCTCTTCGACGCCGGTGAGCATCATGTCGACCATCGAGATGATTTCGTCCTGCGTCAGCGGCGGGAAGACGATCACCTCATCGACACGGTTGAGGAACTCAGGCCGGAAGTGCTGCTTGAGCTCGTCGGAGACGCGCGCCTTCATCCGCTCGTAGGAGCCGGCGACGTCGCCGGACTGCGCAAAGCCGAGGTTGACACCCTTTGCGATGTCGCGCGTGCCGAGGTTGGTGGTCATGATGATGACGGTGTTCTTGAAGTCGATGACCCGGCCCTGGCTGTCGGTGAGCCTGCCTTCCTCCAAGATCTGCAACAACGAGTTGAAGATGTCAGGGTGCGCCTTCTCGACCTCGTCGAACAGCACCACCGAGAACGGCTTGCGCCGGACCTTCTCGGTGAGCTGCCCGCCTTCCTCGTAACCCACATAGCCAGGAGGCGAGCCGAAGAGGCGGGACACGGTGTGCTTCTCGGAGAACTCGCTCATGTCGAGCTGAATCAGCGCGTCCTCGTCGCCGAACAAGAAGATGGCCAGCGCCTTGGACAACCAGGTCTTGCCGACGCCGGACGGCCCGGCGAAGATGAACGACCCGCCTGGGCGCTTGGGGTCCTTTAGCCCGGCTCGGGTACGCCGGATGGCTCGGGACAGCGCCTTGATGGCCTCGTCTTGGCCGATGACCTGCTTGTGCAGCTCGGCCTCCATGCCGAGCAGCCGCCCGGACTCCTCCTCGGTCAGCTTGACCAGCGGAATTCCGGTGGCTGTCGCCAAGACCTCGGCGATCAGCTCCTCGTCGACCTCGGCCACGACATCCATGTCGCCGGCCTTCCACTGCTTCTCCCGCTCGGTCTTGGCGACGATGAGCTTCTTCTCCTCGTCGCGCAAGGACGCGGCACGCTCGAAGTCCTGGCCGTCGATCGCGCCCTCTTTGTCTCGGCGTACGGTCGCGATCTTCTCCTCGAACTCGCGCAAGTCCGGCGGAGCGGTCATGCGGCGGATGCGCAGGCGCGATCCCGCCTCGTCGATGAGGTCGATGGCTTTGTCGGGGAGGAACCGGTCAGAGACGTAGCGGTCGGCCAGGGTCGCAGCGGAGACCAGCGCCTCGTCGGTGATGGTCACTCGGTGGTGCGCTTCGTAACGGTCGCGCAGCCCCTTGAGGATCTCGATGGTGTGCGCGATGGACGGCTCGTGCACCTGGATCGGCTGGAACCGGCGCTCGAGCGCGGCGTCCTTCTCCAGGTGCTTGCGGTATTCGTCCAAGGTCGTGGCACCGATCGTCTGCAGCTCACCGCGCGCCAGCATCGGCTTGAGGATGGAGGCCGCGTCGATCGCGCCCTCGGCAGCGCCGGCCCCGACGAGCGTGTGCAGCTCGTCGATGAACAAGACGATGTCACCCCGGGTGCGGATCTCCTTGAGGACCTTCTTCAGCCGCTCCTCGAAGTCGCCGCGGTAGCGCGAGCCGGCCACCAATGCGCCGAGGTCGAGGGTGTAGATCTGCTTGTCCTTGAGCGTCTCGGGCACGTCTCCGCGGGTGATCGCCTGCGCCAGGCCTTCGACGACGGCTGTCTTGCCGACACCGGGCTCGCCGATCAGCACCGGGTTGTTCTTGGTGCGGCGGGACAGCACCTGCATGACGCGCTCGATCTCCTTCTCCCGGCCGATGACCGGGTCGAGCTTGCCTTCGCGAGCCTGCTGGGTCAGGTTGCGGCCGAACTGGTCGAGGACCAAAGAGCTGCTGGGAGCACCCTCGCCGGGTGCACCGGCGGTCGCCGTCTCCTTGCCCTGGTAGCCGCTGAGTAGCTGGATGACCTGCTGGCGGACACGGTTGAGGTCGGCGCCGAGCTTGACGAGCACCTGGGCGGCCACGCCTTCGCCTTCACGGATGAGGCCCAGCAGGATGTGCTCGGTGCCGATGTAGTTGTGGCCCAGCTGCAGCGCCTCGCGCAGGGAGAGCTCGAGCACCTTCTTGGCTCGCGGGGTAAACGGAATGTGTCCGCTGGGTGCCTGCTGTCCGTGGCCGATGATCTCCTCGACCTGGGCGCGGACGGCCTCGAGGGAGATGCCGAGGCTCTCCAGTGCCTTCGCCGCGACACCCTCGCCCTCGTGGATGAGGCCGAGCAGGATGTGCTCGGTGCCGATGTAGTTGTGGCTGAGCATCCTGGCCTCTTCCTGGGCCAAGACCACCACGCGCCGGGCGCGATCGGTAAACCTCTCG
>DATHBP010000225.1:0-4392 GCA_035296085.1 Nocardioidaceae bacterium
GAGGTCGGCGATCTGCTCCACGCGAAGGTGAGCCGACGGCATCGTCATGGGGCTGCACCTCCTCGTGGCGGTCGGTGACCAGGCTCGGAGACCTCCACGCTCTGCGGTGGGGCTGTCCATCCGACGCGCGAGTGCGTGCCGGGGTTCCCGTCGGGGTCCTCGGCTGCACTCGGGTGGTCGCGCAGCGCGGCGAGCAACGGTACGAGCAACGCGCGGCCTCGCGAGCAGCGGCTCTTCACGGTGCCGACCGGGCAGCCGAGGATGCCGGCTGCCTCGTCGACTGAGTAGCCCTCCATGTCGACCAGCACGATCGCTGCCCGCTGGTCCGGACCGAGCCGGCGAAGGGCCGCCAGGACGACGGCCCGCCGCTCCGCCACCTCCAGCGGGTCGGTGGTGACCGGTCCGGCCAGCGCAGCCATCCGGTCGGCGTCGTCGGGCAGCGGATCAGCGGCCCGGACCTGCCGCCGGCGGACCCGGTCGAGGCACGCGTTGACGACGATGCGGTGCAGCCAGGTGGTCACCGCCGAGTCGCCACGAAAGGAATCGGCGCGACGGTACGCAGACAGCAGCGCGTCCTGGAGCGCATCCGCGGCTTCTTCGGGGTCCGCGAGCGTACGCAGCGCCACCGCCCATAGCCGGTCGCGGTGCCGGCGGACCAGTTCCCCGAACGCATCGGGGTCGCCGTCCACGTGCCGGCGCAGCAGGTCGGCGTCGGCGGGCTCGGCCGGGTCGGACGGCACCGCGGAGAGCGGACGGCCTCGGCCGGGGGTGTCGCCGGTGGTCACCCGCGTACCGAGATGTTGGCGATGCCGCCCTTGTAGCTGCCGGGGACATCCAGCGGCAGCGAGGTCAAGTAGACGAGCACATACCGCGTCGTGACCTGCTCCTCCGGCCGCAGCACGGCGAGCTCGCCGGCGTCTCGCTCCTTGGCGACGGTCGTGAACTCGGCTCCCGATGACGGGACGGTGGTGGCTGCACGGGGAGCTGCGCGCAGCTGCACATCGGTGCCCGTGCCGACCAGGGCGACCTTCACCTCGCCGACCGCGACGGGTTTGCCCAGGTCGACGACGAGGCCGACGCCCGGCTTCAGGTTGGCGAGGTGGGGGTCGTCGTAGTAGGTGAGCGTCGTCCAGGCGGTCTCGGGGTCGTCATCGACCGCCAGCGGTGCCTGCTCAGGGTTCTCCTCGCCGTTGCCGCCGTCCGCTGACGGGTCGAAGTCCGTAACGGCGGCGATCGGCACCCTCGCCAAGGGCGCTCTCGACGGCCGGTCCGAGCTCGGCGATCCGGACGGCCTGGCCGAAGGCTCGTCAGGGGGGACTCCGGAACGGCCGAGCTGGTAGGCCAGCAGCCCGGCGCCCAGTGCCAGCGCAACAACCGCCAGCCACAGCGACCACCGCACCCAGGGACGCCCGGACCCGGCCAACGCCGAGCTCCCGCGCCGTGGCGGTTCGGCCGGCGCGACCGGCACGTGGACCGTGGTTGTGGCCTCCGGCTCGGACCCAGCCGACCGGAGGGCTCCACCGTGGCCGGGAGCGCCGGGGTTGACCGCGGCGGCAGCGGCGGCGGCAGCGGCGAAGGCTGCGGTCGGCTCATCCGCCGCCGGCGCCACTTCGGGGGTGGTCGCGGGCGGTGTCGCGGGCGGGTTGAGCAGCGCCGGAGCGGGCTGGTCGACGGCGGGCGAGTCAGCCGGGGGTTGCGCCAATGCGTCCAAGGCGCTCGCCAGTGCCGTGCTGACCTCGCGGGCGGTGCGCGGAACGTGGGCACCGTTTGGCGGCGAAGCTTTGAGCAGGCCGGCGCACAGCGCGTCGAGCGGTCTCGGTACGCCGGCCCGCACCTGGCGCGGCCGCAGCAGTCTCCCGCTCTCCGTCGGCGCGGCAGGCAGCCCGGCCAGCTCGTCGCCGGGCCAGCGCGCGACCAGGCACGCGTACAGCAAGCGGCCCAGGCCTCGGACGTCGTCGTCTTGCGGGTCCTCGCTGGTGAGTGAGCGCAGGGCAGCGTCGGTCGCGAGCCCGGCGATCTTGACTCCGCCGCTGGCTGTCAGCGCGACGTTGGCCGGCACGAGGCACAGGTGGGCGATGCCGAGGTCGTGTGCGGCGGCCATGGCGGCCGCACACTCACGGATGATCCACGCCGCCCGCCGGTGCGAGAGCGGTCCGTCGGCGAGCATCGCCTCCAGCGGTTGCCCGGGGATCCATTCGCGGACGACCACCACCGCGCCGCTCTCGTCGAACGCGTCGAGAACGTGGACGAACCTGCCGTCGGACACCACGGAGGAGCGCCTGGCCGCTTCCAGCAGCGTCTGAGCGCGGGCGTCGTCGTCGGGGAGCACCTCCACCGAGACCGACCGGGCGAGTACCTCGTCGACGGCACGCCAACGGCGCGCGCCGACGGAGTCGGCCGCGAGGTCTTCGACCCGGTAGCGCCCCGCCAGTACCGTGCCTGCCTGGACGCCTGGGTGCGGCACGGTCACCCCCTCGGGGCAGCGCTAGCGCCCGAGCCGGGCGGCGTCGGTTCCACCTTCCGCTGTCATGGTAGGCACCGAACGGTCAGCGCTGAGGTTGGCGCTCCGGACGCAACCGGCCCAGCAGGGCGCGGCGGATCTGGGTGACTTCCTCGATATGCAGCAGTGCGGCCAGCATCGTGAACACCGCCACGCCCACCACACCTGCGACCGCCAGCGCGCCAACGGCGTCCAGCTTGCTGGTCAGCTCCAGGCCGAGCCGCGCCAGCGCGGTCACGACCAGCCACGCCGCGCCCGCCGCGGGGAACGCCGCCACGCTCACCCGGACGAGCAGGCGCGACACGTCGAAGACGGTGAGCCCGCCCAGCCGGGCCGCCAGCACGACGAAGGACACGACGGCTCCCACCAGGTACGAGCCGGCGTACGCGAGCGCCAGCATCGCCGGGTAGTTGTACGCGGTCGCAACCGAGGTGAGCAGTACGGCCAGCCCGATGTTCACTGCCGCGATGACGCACTGGATGACGAACGGCGTCCGGGTGTCCTCGATGGCGTAGAAGCCGCGCAGCACGGAGTAGTGGACGGTGTACAGCACGAGCCCCGGCGCGAAGGCGGCCAGGGTGAGCCCGAGCGGAGCGGTGTCGCCCGTCGCAGCCCCCCAGCCGAACACCACCGCGGCGATGGGAGCGGCCAGCGCCGCGACGCCCAGCGCGATCGGTACGACCGCCGACAGGCACACCCGCAGGCTGCGGGCGAGCTCGGCACCGACATCGGCAAGCCGTCCGTCGGCAGCGAGCCGGGAGATCAGCGGCAGGGTGGCCGTCGTCAACGACACCGTGATCACCGAGTGCGGAACCATGACGAGCAGGAAGGCATTGGAGTAGACGGTGTAGCCACTCGCATTGCTCACCCCAGCGGTGACGGCTTGCGCGGACCCGTTGGTCGCCAGCCGCACCACCACTGCGTAGGCGATCTGGTTGACGACGACGAAGAGCACCGTCCACATGCCAAGGCGCAGAGTCCGGCCGAGGCCGGTGTGCAGGAAGTCGAAGCGGGGGCGCGCGCGTACTCCGGCGGCGCGCAGGTAGGGCACGAGCACGGCGGTCTGCACCACGATGCCCAGGGTCGAGCCCAGCCCGAGCAGCAGCTCCTGCTCGGATGTGTAGGCCCCGGTGCCGTCCTGGCTGCCGTACCAGATCAGGTAGAGCGCGAGAACGGCGATCGCGACGGCGTTGTTCGCAATTGGCGCCCACATCATCGGGCCGAACCGGCCGCGGGCGTTGAGCACCTGGCCGAGCAGGACGAACATCCCGTAGAAGAAGATCTGCAGCAGGCAGAAGCGCGACAGGTCGATCAGGGACTCCAGCTGGGGCGCCAGGGCCGGGGTGAACCACTCCGGCTCCAGGAAGACGCGCATCAACCAGGGCGCCCCGGCAACTGCCGCTGCGGTCGCCACGGCGAGCGCGAGGGCACTTAACGTGAGGATGCGGTTGACGTAGGCGGCGCCGCCGTCGCTGTCGCGCTGCATGGCCCGGACGAGCTGCGGGACGAGCACGGTGTTGAACACGCCACCGGCCAACAAGATGTAGAGCATGGTGGGGATGGTGTTCGCGACGGTGAACTGATCGGCGTGCAGGTGGATGCCGAGCGCTGCGGCGATCATCGCGGCCCGGACGAACCCCGTCACGCGTGACAGCAGCGTGCCGGCTGCCATCACCGCGCTCGCCGACACGATGCCGGCGCTCTCGGTGCGCGCGTCGGGTGGGTTCCTCATGGGGAGACGGACGCAGTTGCGCGGCGGGCTCGCAGCCGGCGCCAGATGCGCAGCGCCGAGGTGGCGAACAGCACCGCGAGGCCTACTCCGACGATCAGCCAGCCCACCAGGCCGTACTGGGTGGCGCGGACTGAGATCACTTTGCCCTGGCCGAACGGCC
>DATHBP010000226.1:0-7120 GCA_035296085.1 Nocardioidaceae bacterium
GTCGGGGTGCTGACTGCGGTGCGCGAGGATCGCCCGCACCTTGCGGTCGAAGGTGGCAGTGATGTCGACGGCGTGGTTGCTGGTCGGATGCGCGGCGATCCAGGTCTCGCGCACCGTCCACGGCGCGAACCCCTGCTGGGCTAGTTCGGGAAACGCGAACGCGTTGCGAGCAGCGGGATAGACCGCCTGGATCGCGGCTTCCCCCGCGGCGAGATGGTCGGGATGGCTGCGGTAGATCCGCTGCCAGTCGCGTTCGGGGCTTTGGATCAGCACCCGGTCGGGACGGACGTCGCGGATCACCGCGGTGATGTCGCTGACCAGCTGGCGTGTCACTGTGAGCTCGCCGTCCATGCCACCGAGGAAACGGACGTCGTGCACACCCGCGATCTCGGCCGCCGCGCGTTGCTCGGCACGCCGGATGTCTGCCATCTCGGCCCGCGGGGTCTGCGGGTCGAAACCACCGGCCTGGCCGTCGGTGCACACGCAGTACACGACGTCGATGCCGGCGTCGGTCCAGCGGGTCACGGTGCCTGCCGAGCCGAAGTCGGCGTCGTCGGGATGGGCGGTCACCACGAGGACGCGCCGGACCTCGGCATCGTCGAGCACCGCAACGGGCGGGACAGTGGGTGAGGCGGACACGGCGGTTGACGCTACCCGAGCCGTCGGAACGCGGCTCGCTGTCGGGCTCCCGCCGTAGGCTGGCGAACACGATGAGCGCGCTGTTCCCCATCCCCGATGTGCCGGTGGACGAGCCGGTCGGCGACTCCTTGGACGACCGGGCAGACGGGCAGCCGCGGCGATCGCGGCTGGAGCCGGAGGCGATCCTGGCCGGGCTCAACGAGTCACAGCGGGCAGCGGTCGTTCACGAGGGCAGCCCGTTGCTGGTGCTTGCGGGCGCGGGTTCTGGGAAGACCCGCGTACTGACCCGGCGGATCGCCTGGTTGCTGGCCGCCCGCAAGGCTCATCCGGGCTCGGTGCTCGCGATCACGTTCACCAACAAGGCGGCAGCCGAGATGCGCGAACGGGTCGCCGAGCTGGTGGGTGGGCGCGCACGGGTCATGTGGGTGTCCACGTTCCACTCCTCCTGTGTGCGCATACTGCGGCGCGAGATCACCCGGTTCGGCTTCACCTCCACGTTCTCGATCTACGACGACGCCGACTCTCGGCGGCTCATGACACTGGTGTGCCGGGAGCTCGAGCTTGACCCCAAGCGCTACAACCCCCGTGCGGTCCAGAACTGGGTCTCCAACGCAAAGAACGAGCTGCGCGACCACGAGGAAGCCGCCAAGCTCGCCAAGACCCACCTGGAGCAGACCTACGCGCAGTGCTACGCCGCCTACCAGGACCGCCTTCGCCAGGCCAACGCCTTGGACTTCGACGACCTGATCATGACGACCGTGCACTTGCTGCAGTCGTTCCCGGACATTCGGGAGAGCTACCGGCGGCGGTTCCGTCACGTGCTTGTGGACGAGTACCAAGACACCAACCACGCCCAGTACGCGCTGATCCGCGAGCTCTGCGCCCCCCAGACGCACCGGCTCACGGTGGACGGTGACCGAGTGGACGGCCACCCGATGGACGACTCGGCGGCCGCCCCAGCGGGCGGTCCGCTCACCGAGCCGGGGGAGCTGATGGTGGTCGGCGACGCCGACCAGTCGATCTATGCCTTCCGGGGTGCGTCGATCCGCAACATCTTGCAGTTCGAGCACGACTTCCCCAACGCCCGCACCGTGCTTCTCGAGCAGAACTACCGCTCGACGCAGACCATCCTCTCCGCCGCCAACGCCGTGATCAGCCGCAACTCCGACCGCAAGCCCAAGGAGCTGTGGTCCGACTCGGGTGCAGGCGAGCTGCTCGCGGGCTACGTCGCCGACGACGAGCACGACGAGGCGCAGTTCGTCGCCGATGAGATCGACCGGCTGCACGACGCCGGCGACGCACGACCCGCCGACGTCGCCGTCTTCTACCGCACCAACGCGCAGAGCCGGGTGTTCGAGGAGGTGTTCATCCGCGTCGGCCTCCCCTACAAGGTCGTGGGCGGCGTGCGCTTCTACGAGCGGCGTGAGGTCCGCGACGCGTTGGGCTACCTGCGTATGCTCGTCAACCCCGACGACACCGTGTCCGTACGCCGCATCGTCAACGTGCCCAAGCGTGGCATCGGCGACCGGGCGCAGGCGTGCGTCGAGGCGCTGGCGTCGCGGGAGCGCATCAGCTTCTGGGCGGCTCTGCGCCGGGCCGACGAGGCACCCGGCATCGCCACCAGGTCGGCCAAGGCAATCAGTGGCTTCGTCGCGATGCTCGACGACCTGGCCATGATGGTGGACTCCGGCGCGCGGCCCGACGAGGTGCTGGAGGCGGTGCTTGCGCGCAGCGGCTACCTCGTCGAGCTGGAGGAGTCGGGCGACCCGCAGGACGAGACCCGCGTCGAGAACCTCGCCGAGCTGGTCGCCGTCGCTCGCGAGTTCGCCGACGAGAGCGAAGCGGCGACACTGGCCGGGTTCCTCGAGCGCGTTGCCCTGGTCGCCGACTCCGACCAGATCCCCGACGCCGAGGACGACGGCTCGGGCGTCGTGACGCTGATGACGCTGCACACAGCCAAGGGCTTGGAGTTCCCGGTGGTGTTCCTGACCGGCCTCGAGGACGGCGTGTTCCCCCACGTACGCGCTCTCGGCGACCCCAAGGAGCTCGAGGAGGAGCGGCGGCTTGCCTACGTCGGGCTGACCCGAGCCCGGCAGCGGCTGTATGTCTCTCGAGCCGTCGTACGCAGCGCCTGGGGAGCGCCGCAGCACAACCCGCCATCCCGCTTCCTGGCCGAGCTCCCTGCCGAGCTGGTCGACTGGCGGCGTACCGAGGCGGCACAGACGAGCTGGGCATCCTCGTCGGCGATCGGGCGGCAGGCCCAGTCCCGTTCGATGTCCCAGCGTTCGCTGACCAGCGGGTTCGCCCGTCCCACCCCGACCCGCCCCGTCGTGTCGCTAGCGCCCGGCGACCGGGTCCTGCACGACAGCTTCGGCATGGGCAACGTCGTGGCGGTGCAAGGCCACGGCGACCAAGCCGTCGCATCGGTCGACTTCGGGTCCAACGGCGTCAAGCGGCTCCTGCTGCGGTATGCCCCGGTGGAGAAGCTGAGCGCCGGCTAGCCCCTGAACGCGATGGCGGTCGACGCCTCGAGCGATGGCGGAGCCGGGCCGGGCAACTAGCTGACTATGGCTGGAGCCCGTGGCTCACCAGCGCGGCGTACGGGTCGACTGGCGTGTCGTTGATCCGCACCTCGAGGTGGAGGTGTGGCCCGGTGGTGTGGCCGGTCGAACCGACGGTGCCTAGCTGCTGGCCGGCGGCGAGCTGCTCGCCGACGCTGACGTCGATCGTGTTCAGGTGACCGAACCAATGCTGCGTGCCGTCTGGGAGCCGCAGGACGACCCGGTTGCCGTACGCGCCATCGTAACCGGCCTCGGCGACGACACTCGAGGCGATCGCACGCACCGGGCTACCCGTGGCCGCCGCGAGGTCGAGTCCGCTGTGCGAGCTCGACCATAGGTAGCTGACCTCACCGAAGTGAGCTGTCAGGTTGTAATTCTGCAGGGGCAGAACCCACTGCCGGGCGGCTACCCTGGCCGCCTGTCGCGCCTCCTGCCTGGCCTCGCGCCGCGCTTCCAGCCTGGCCTCGCGCCGCGCTTCCAGCCTGGCTTCCTGTCGGGCCTCCTGCCGCTGCCGGGCCCGGACCGCACGTGCCTGTCTGGCCTCTCGCGCTCGCTCGCGCACCTCGCGGGCGCGCTGTCGGGCCTGCCGCGCAGCTTTTGCCTTCGCGCGCTCGGCGCTCTCCGCGGTGAGCGCCGGCCGCCCGGTGCTGCGGCTGGCCCGCTGGTCGCGATCTCCCGCAAGGACATGGCCAGACGTGCTGACGACCGCCTTCGCTGCTTGCGCCCCTGCGCTGTCCAGCTGAGGGGGGCCGTCACCGGCTGCAGCTGCTGTCGCGATCAAGGCTGCCGACAACGTCGCGACGCCGGCCACGGCCCCCGCCCGCCGGGTGCGCTGGCTAGTGGCAGCGCGATGCCGGCCGGTCGGCGTCCCGTGTAGCTCGCTCGCGCCTGGACCGTCTTGCCGACGCATCCGGCGTTGGTCGGCGCGGTGTTTGGGCACGGGGCGGTCCTTGGGGGTAGGCGGTGTTCTCGGACAGGACGTGCGATCGCGGTGCGACGCTAACCGAAGCGCGCCGCTGGACGAAACCGGGGGGTCCCCGGCTGGGGACTCGCCAAGCGGTTATCGAGTGGAGCCGTCGGTTACCCTGCGGGCGAGGCGGTGATGCAGACGATGGGCCCGATCCGGATCGTGGTGGCCAAACCCGGGCTCGACGGCCACGACCGGGGCGCCAAGGTCGTGGCCCGCGCGCTCCGCGATGCCGGTATGGAGGTCATCTACACCGGTCTGCACCAGACCCCGGAGCAGATCGTCGACACCGCCATCCAAGAAGACGCCGATGCCGTTGGGCTCTCGGTGCTCTCCGGCGCCCACATGACTCTGTTCGCCAAACTGGTCAAGCTGCTCGAAGAACGCGATGCGACCGACATCGTGGTCTTCGGCGGCGGGATCATCCCTGACGCCGACATCCCGTTGCTCCAGCAGGCCGGCGTCGCGAAGATCTTCACCCCGGGCGCCACTACCACCGACATCGTCGACTGGGTTCGGGCGAACGTCGGTGACAACGCCGGCTAGGAGGCCGACCGGGCCGTCTGCTCGGTGCGCGCGACGAAGTCACCGACCAGCGCCGCGATCCGCTCGGGATGCGTACGCGGCGACCAGTGCCCGGCGTCGACGTCGACGCGTTCGAGATGCTCGGCCCAGCGACCGGTGTCGGCGAAGATCCTCGGGCTGAGGAACCGGTCGTGGGTCGCCACGACCAGCTGCACCGGGACGCTCGTCCGGGCGGCCCTCGACGACCCGCGGCCGCGGACCAGGTTTGCGCGGTAGAGGTTGATGCCGTTGGATCCGGTACGCCCGGCGACCGCTCTCATCACGACGGCGGGAAGGACCGGCAGGCAGAACAACCCGACGTAGGACGAGCGCACCAGCTGCCCGGCCGCCGAGAGCAGCTGCCCGGCGCTGCGTCCCGCCCGGAGGAAAGCGCCGAGCTGGTGGAGGCTCGGCCCGCTGATCGAGGTGAAGGACGCGAGCCGACCCGTCAGCCGCGAGTCGCTCTGCTCCTGCTGAACGGCAGCCCACAGCTGGACCGAGCCCCAGTCGTGTCCGAGCAGGTGCGCCCGCCCGTCGGTGCCGACGGTCGCGTCGAGGACGGCGACCAGATCGTCCACGAGTCTGTCCACGGTGTAGCCCCGCCGCTGCGCAGGGGCGCTCGACGCGCCGGCGCCGCGTACGTCGTAGGCCACGACGCGCAATCTGCCCGACAGCGCCCGGCTGGCCGGCTCCCACAGCAGGTGGGTGTCCGGATAGCCGTGCACGGCGATGACCGTCGGAGCGTCCGACGCGCCGGAGTCCCAGACCGCGAGGTCCACGTCGCCGGAGCGGACGGTGCGTCGCTGCATCCGTCAACCGGTGCGGGTGAGCATCTCGGCGGCGAGGGCCGCGACGTCGTCGTCGCGCACGTCGTCGGCGGCGTTCCCCACCTGCACTTCGAGCTTGGCGACGTCCGGCACCGTCGTCGCCGTGATACCACCGCTCAGCCACAGTGAGCTCTCGGCGGCTGCGGCAAGGTGCGCCGCCTTCAGCGCGTCGACGTTGCGTGGCATCAACAGCTGGAAGCCGTTCGTCTGCGGTGGGTCGGGGACGATGCGGATGCCCCGCACCTCGCCGAGCGCCGCGGCGAGCGTTCGCGCCCGGGCGACGTACTCCGGCATGCGGGGCAGGTGCATCTGAAGACCGTCCAGCCCGCCGAGCACGTACGGGAACGCGGTGAACAACGAGCTGCCATGCCGCAACAGCCAAGGCCGGACGGCGGCGAGGAACTCATCGGACCCGGCGAGCAGGCAACCGGCCGGTGCGCCCAGGCCCTTGTAGAGCGAGACGTAGACCGAGTCGAAGAGCGCGGCGATCTCTGCGTACGAGCGTTCGTAGTAGGGGGCGGACTCCCAGAGCCGGGCTCCGTCCAGGTGCAGCGGCACGCCGCGCTGGCGACACCAGCCGGAGATGTCGACCAGGGACTCCCATGCCGGCAGCAGGAAGCCGGCGTTGCGCAGCGGCAGCTCCACGACCACGGCACCCAGTGGCTGGCCGGCGGAGTCCAGGTCCTCGACGGTGAACGGTGCACGTTCCCCGAGTCGGACCACGTCGACCCGGTGCAGCCACTCGAGAGCGCTCTCCTCGTCGTCGTCGATGTGGGAGAGCGGGTGCAGCGCCACCACCGGCGTGTGCGTGCGGTCGGTCCAGACCCGCAGGGCAGCCTGCTGGGCGATGACGCCCTTGACGGAGAACACGGCACCCGCGAGCCCGAGCAGCTCGGCCACCTGTCGCTCGAGCTCCTGCAGCGCGTCCCCTTCGCCGTACGCATCCGGTGGGGAGCCGGCCACGGGGGACGCCGACAGCGCCTCGAGCCACGCCCGCATGCTCGGCTGGGCGCGGTGCCCGGACACCCGCCGCTCGCACGCCTCGAAAACCGCTCGCTCCTCGGGTGTCACCGCCGGACCGGCCGGACTGCATCAGGGCTGACCTCGTGGGCACCGTGCGTCACGCGCGAGATCCTCCCAGACGTCGGGGAAGTGTCCCCGATACGCTCCCGGGTGATCGCTGCGACACACCCGGAGGGCGGCCCCGTGGACCTGATGGAATACCAGGCGAAGGTGCTCTTCGCCAAGCACGGCGTGCCGGTCACGCTGGGCCAGGTCGTACGCGAGCCGGCCGAGGCGCGGGCGGCCACTGAGTCCTTGGGTGGCCGCGTCGTCGTGAAGGCCCAGGTGAAAACCGGCGGTCGTGGCAAGGCCGGTGGGGTGAAGCTCGCGGAGGACCCCGACGACGCGGTGCGCAAGGTCGAGCAGATCCTCGGCATGGACATCAAGGGGCACACGGTCGACCGGGTGCTGCTGGCACCGACGGCCGACATCGCCGAGGAGTACTACTTCTCCTTCCTCGTCGACCGCGCCAACCGGGCGTACCTGTGTATCGCCAGCAT
>DATHBP010000227.1:0-10410 GCA_035296085.1 Nocardioidaceae bacterium
CGAGTGCCTGTCCTGCGGGGACCGGCAGCCCATGGCCGCGGTCATCGGCCGTGTCGACGCCGGTGAGGACGACCCGTCCTGCCTGCGCTGCGGCGGCATCGTCAAGTCGGCGACGATCTCGTTCGGTCAAAGCCTCGATCCAGTGGTGCTGCAGGCGGCGATCCGAGCGGCACAGGAGTGTGACGTGTTCCTCGCGGTGGGGACCTCGCTGTCGGTCTACCCGGCCGCCGGGTTGTGCGACATCGCCCAGGCGCGTGGAGCCCGGCTCGTCGTCGTCAACGCCGAGCCGACCCCGTACGACGACCAGGCCGACGCGGTGCTCCGTGACCCCATCGGTGCGGTGCTGCCGGCCCTCGTGGACGGTCTCACGACTCGGTAGCTAGTCCGCCTCGTCCCCGGCGAGCAGCCAGGCGGTGTTGATGAGACCGACATGGCTGAACGCCTGCGGGAAGTTTCCGACCTGGCGCTTCCGCGCCGGGTCGTACTCCTCCGCGAGCAGGCCGACGTCGTTGCGCAGCCCGAGCAGCCGCTCGAACAGCTCCGTGGCCTCCTCGGTGTTTCCCACCATGTGCAGCGCGTCCGCGAGCCAGAAGGAGCAGGCAAGGAACGCGCCCTCCCCGCCTGGGAGGCCGTCGACGTTGTCCCCGGCGGCAGCGGGGTGCAGCTGGTAGCGGCGGACGAAGCCGTCGTCGCAGAGCTCCCGGCGGACGGCCTCCACCGTGCCCACCACCCGAGGGTCGCTGCCTGGCAGGAAACCGACGCGGGGGAGCAACAACAACGACGCGTCGAGGTCGGTGCCGCCGAAGGCCTGCACGAACGTGTTGCGCTCCGCGTCGTAGCCCTCCGAGCAGATCGTGCGATGGATCTCGTCGGCCGTCGCCCGCCACTGCTTCGCCGGACCGGGCAGCCCGCCCGTCTCCACCGCGCGGGCAGCACGGTCGAAGGCGACCCAGCACATCACCTTGGAGTGCGTGAAGTGCTGGCGAGGACCGCGGACCTCCCACAGTCCTTCGTCGGGCTCCCGCCAGCGCGTGCTGAGGTGCTCCACCAGCATCCGCTGCAGCGACCAGGCTGTCTCCTCGGCGACGACACCGCGGTCACGCGCGACCGCCAAGGCCTCCAGCACCTCCCCGTAGACGTCCAGCTGCAGCTGATGCGCGGCTGCGTTCCCGATCCGTACCGGGGCCGACCCTTCGTACCCGCGAAGCCACTCAACGGTCCACTCGGGCAGCCGGCGCTCACCGGCGACGCCGTACATGATCTGCAGGTCCTCGGGCGAGCCCGCGATCGCCCGCAGCAGCCACTGCCGCCAGGCGACGGCCTCGTCGGTGTAGCCCGCGCACAGCAGGGCTGTGAGGGTCAAGGTGGCGTCCCGCAGCCAGCAGAAGCGGTAGTCCCAGTTGCGCACGCCGCCGATGTCCTCCGGCAGCGACGTGGTGGCCGCGGCGACGATCCCGCCGGTGGGGGAGTAGGTCAACGCCTTCAGCGTGATAGCCGAGCGCTTGATCGTGTCGCCGTACGGCCCGCCCGTGCGGCAGTGCTGGGACCAGTCGCACCAGTACTCGGCGGTCTCGACAAGGGCTCGGTCGGGGTCGACCGGCGCTGGTGCCGGCAGGTGGGACGGGTGCCAGGTCAGCACGAAGGCGTGCCGGTCCCCGGGTGCGACGCTGAACTCGGCGCGGGTCGAGAAGTCCTCCCCACGGGTCGGGACGTCGCTGCGCAGGTAGACCGCGTCAGGCCCCGCGATGGCTGCGAGCTGGCCGTCCATTCGCCGCACCCAGGGCACGACGCTCCCGTAGTCGAAACGCAGCCGCAGCGTCATCTCCATCGGAACCCGGCCGGAGACCCCCTCCACGATCCGGACTACGTCGGGCGCCGCGTCCCGCGGTGGCATGAAGTCGATCACGCGGACGGTGCCCTCGGCGGTGTCCCACTCGGACTCCAGGATCAGCGTGCCGTCGCGGTAGCTGCGCCGCGAGGCCATTCCAGCGCCGGGCGGCGCGATCGTCCAGTGCCCGTTGTCGTCGCTGCCGAGCAGCGAGGCAAAGCACGCGCCGGAGTCGAACCGGGGCAGGCACAGCCAGTCGATGGAGCCGTCCCGGCACACCAGGGCGACCGTCTGGGTGTCCCCGATAATCGCGTAGTCCTCGATCGCCGCCACGTGCACCGCCCCTTCGTACGCGTCGAGCCCGCAGCTAACGGGCCGCTGCATCCTCGCGTACGGCGGGTGCAGTCGCGGTCACGGGCGGCGGGCGTGGCGTACGCGGCTCCGACCAGGCGAGGTAGATCCAGCCGCCGACCGCGAGCGCAGCGAAGAACAGCCACTGCAACCCGTAGAAGAAGTGCGGCCCGCTCCCGAGCTCCGGTGGCTCCGGGCCGACGAGGGTCACCGCGGGCTCGGGCTGCACCGCGGTCATCTCCACGTAGCCGCCGTACACCGGGTAGGGCAGGGTTGCCGCGATGGCGGGACTGGACACCAGGCGGACTTGACCCGACTCCGGTCGCACCTGGGCGTCGTCGCCGCTCTGGTCCGCCCGCAGCCACCCGGTGACCCGCACCTGCCCCAGCGGTGGGGCGGGAACGACCGGGACGGTGGTGGCCTCGCGGGCAGCGACGAACCCACGTACGACGAGGAGCGCCGGGCCGTCGGCCGTGACGAGCGGTGTGACCACGTCGTAGCCGAGCTGGCCGCCGCGGTGCTGGTAGCGGACGAGGATCTCGTGAGACGCGTCGAAGGAGCCGGTCGCGCGCACGCGGCGCCAGGCGAGCTCGGCCGGCACGACGTCACCGACGCTGCTCAGCTCGGTGATATCGGCAGGCGGAGCGGCGAGGTTGCGCTCGATCACGGCGTTGGACGCTCGCCGGGCCTCCTGCCGGTCGAACTGCCACGTACTGAGCTGGACGCACGCGATCGCCACGACGAGCATCAGCAGCGCGAAGCAGAGCCATCTGCGGCTCAGCAGGAAGCGGTACACGAAACGACCGTAGTCGCCCGCTACCCGTAGGCTGGCTCACGTGACGACGACCCTGCCCATGCCGTCGGTGGGGACCCCCTCGCCGGCGACATCGGCGCTGACCGACCAGTTCGGCCGGGTCGCGACCGACCTGCGCGTCTCGCTCACCGACCGGTGCAACCTGCGCTGCACCTACTGCATGCCGGCCGAAGGCCTGGACTGGATGCCGACCGAGGAGACACTGAGCGACGCCGAGCTGTGTCGGCTCATCCGGATCGCCGTCGAACGCCTCGGAGTGCGCCAGGTGCGGTTCACCGGCGGCGAGCCGTTGCTGCGGCGTGGGCTGGTCGGCATTCTCGCCGAGACGACCCGGTTCAGTCCGCGGCCGATGACGGCGCTGACAACCAACGGGCTCGGCCTGGTGCGCACTGCGGAGGCCCTGCGCGAGGCTGGACTCGACCGGGTCAACGTGAGCCTCGACACCGTCCGACCGGAGACGTTTGCCCTGATCACCCGCCGAGCGAGGCTGGCCGACGTGGTGCTCGGGCTCGCCGCCGCGGCGCGCGCAGGTTTGCTGCCCGTGAAGGTCAACGCGGTGCTGCTGCGTGGCGTCAACGACGACCAGGCGGCCGAGCTGCTGGCCTGGTGCATCGAGCGGGACTACCAGCTGCGGTTCATCGAGCAGATGCCGCTGGACGCACAGCACGGCTGGCGCCGCGACACCATGGTCACCGCCGACGAGATCTTCGACCAGCTGAGCCGTCGGTTCACCCTCACGCCGGCAGAACAGCCCCGGGGCAGCGCGCCAGCGGAGCTGTTCACCGTCGACGGCGGTCCGGCGACCGTGGGCGTCATAGCGTCCGTGACCCGCCCGTTCTGCGGCGACTGCGACCGGGTCCGGCTCACCGCGGACGGTCAGGTGCGCAACTGCCTGTTCGCCCGTGACGAGTCCGACCTGCGCACCGCGATGCGGGCTGGTGCCGACGACGCCGAGCTTGCGCGCCGGTGGCAGGCGGCGATGTGGGGCAAGCGAGCGGGCCACGGAATCGACGACGCGTCGTTCCTGCAGCCGGCACGGCCGATGTCCTCGATCGGTGGGTGATCAGCCCGCCGAGAACGGCTCCGTCGCGCGCAGGAAAGACCTGGCATCGAGGAACCGCGCCAGCGAGTCGCGATGGTCGTCGCAGGCGAGCCACGACTTGCGCCGGTCCGGGTCGTGGACCTTGGGGTTGTTCCACAGCAGGGACCACACCGCCGGCTGCGCGCATCCCTTCGCCGAGCAGGTCGGGGTTGCCGGTCCCGGCTCGGTCACCTCGAGATGACCTCACTGCGCTCGACAGCCCCACCCTCGACCACGCCGGGCACGACCGCGCCACTCTCGTCCGCGGGACGTGGAGCTGACTGGCGGGTGCTCGCCACGGGCTGCGGTGCGCCGAGCGCGAGCCGATCCGCAGGATCGAACGGCGCCGGACCGCCGGTGTCCGGCCGGCTGCCGGCGTTCGCTATCACGACCGCGACGTAAGGCAGCAGGAACGCCCCAGCGAGGAACACCCAGCGCAGTGGGCCGGTGGTGACGATGGCGAGGACGAAGCACAGCGTACGCACACCCATCGAGAACAGGTAGCGAGCCTGGCGCGACGAGATGTCGACGCTCTTGCCGACCTGTGCGGTGGTGATCCGGACCGCGTCGTCGGGCTTGCGTCTCATCGGCGCGTCACGCTTGCAGCCTACGCCGGGTCCGCCGATCGCGCCGGTCGAGCAGCCGGTAGCGTGCCGACGCTGCGACGGCACCACAAAGGAGGACGACGGTGGCCAGGTCGGTGTTCGTGACGGGCGGAAACCGCGGCATCGGTGCCGCAATCGCCGCAGCATTCACCGAGGCGGGGGACCAGGTGGCGATCACCTACCGCAGCGGCGAGCCACCTGCCGGGGTGTTCGGTGTGCGCTGCGATGTCACCGACTCAGCGCAGGTGGAGCAGGCGTTCGGCGAGGTCGAGGAGGTCCAGGGGCCGGTGGAGGTGCTGGTCGCGAACGCCGGCATCACCCGCGACGGTCTCGTGCTGCGGATGAGCGACGACGACTGGGACTCGGTCCTCGACACCAACCTCTCCGGCGCCTTTCGCGTCGCCCGGCGGGCCAGCAAGGGCATGCTGCGCCTGCGCCGCGGGCGGATCGTGTTCGTGTCGTCGGTCGTCGGCCTGCTGGGATCGGCCGGTCAGGTGAACTACGCGGCGAGCAAGGCCGGCTTGGTGGGCATGGCCCGTTCGCTGGCGCGAGAGCTGGGGAGCCGCGGGATCACCGCGAACGTCGTGGCGCCGGGCTTCGTCGAGACCGAGATGACCGCGGCGCTGACCGAGGAGAAGCGCGATGAGTACCTCCAGGCCATACCGCTGCGGCGCTACGCCGGTGTCGCCGAGGTTGCCGCCGCCGTACGGTGGCTGGCCGGGGACGAGGCGGCCTACATCACCGGTGCGGTCATCCCGATCGACGGCGGTCTCGGCATGGGCCACTGAGAGGAACGAGCATGGGAATCCTTGACGGGAAGCGCATCCTTGTCGCCGGCGTGACGATGGACACCTCGATCGGCTTCGCGGTCGCGCGAGTTGCCGAGGAGCAGGGGGCGCAGGTCGTCATCTCTAACTTCGGCCGGGCGCTTGGCATCACCCGCCGGATCGCGGCGCGTCTGCCAGAAGCCACGCCTGTGATCGAGCTGGACGTCACCGAGCAGGAGCACTTGGCCACCCTGCCGGAGCGGTTGCGCGAGCACGTCGACGGTCTCGACGGCGTCGTGCACTCCATCGCGTACGGCAACCCCGAGACCACGCTGGGCGGCAAGTTCCTCACCGCCCCATGGCCGGACGTCGCCAGGGCGGTGGAGGTGTCAGCGTTCTCGCTGGCGTCGCTGTCGGTCGCCTGCCTGCCGATGCTGTCCCGCGGTGGCTCCATCGTGGGCATGACGTTCGACGCGACGATCGCGTGGCCGGCGTATGACTGGATGGGGGTCGCGAAGGCCGGGCTGGAGTCGACCGCCCGCTACCTCGCCCGCGACCTCGGACCGCGGGGCATCCGGGTCAACCTGGTCTCGGCCGGTCCGCTGCAGACGATCGCCGCCAAGGCCATCCCTGGCTTCGACGAGCTGGGCAGCCAGTGGGCCGGCAGGGCACCACTCGGCTGGGACGACAACGACACCGAGCCGACCGCGCGCACCGTCGTGGCTCTGCTGAGCGACTTCCTCCCCGCCACGACCGGCGAGATCGTGCACGCCGACGGCGGCTTCCACGCGATGGGGGCGTGAGCCCATGTCCGCAGACGGACCGCTCGAGCGTCGGCTGATCCTGCTTCGGCACGCGAAGGCAAAGAGGTCCGGTCCGAGCGACCACGAGCGCGAGCTGGCGGAGCGAGGTCACCAGGACGCAACCGAGGTCGGCCGCCGCATGCACACGGCCGGGCTTCGACCGCAAAGGGCCAAGGTGTCGACCTCACTGCGCACCCGGCAGACCTGGCAGCTGGTGGCGGCCGAGCTCGAGTCGCCGCCCAAGGAGGAGCTCGAGTCCGCGATCTACGACAACGAGGTCGAAGGGCTGCTCGAGCTGGTCCGCGCAACTCCCGACGACATCGGATCGCTGCTCATCGTCGGCCACAACCCGTCGATCGAGGAGCTGGCCGGCCAGCTCGACGACGCAGGCGGCGACCCTGTGATCCGCCACCGGATGGCCGACGGCTTTCCCACCAGCGGCTACGCCGTGCTGACTACCTCGGACTCGTGGCGTGCGGTCGGGCCGGGGACACTGCGCCTGGAGTCGTTCGTGACGCCGAGGGGCTGAGGCTAGACGTCGCCCAGATCGGGCGATGGGGTCGCCACCCCGGCGGCTGCGTCGGCCGCCTCGATTTCCGCTCGCGAGATCCCGAGCAGGTACAGCACCGCGTCCAGGTACGGCACGTTGACGGCGGTGTCCGCGGCCTCGCGTACCGCCGTCCTCGCGTTGAACGCGATCCCGAGTCCGGCGGCGGCCAGCATGTCGAGGTCGTTGGCGCCGTCACCGATGGCCACGGTCTGTTCGATGGGGATGCCGGCCGACGCGGCGAAGCGGCGCAAGGCGGTTGCCTTGCCAGCCCGGTCCAGGATGTCGCCGAGCAGGCGTCCGGTCAGCCTGCCGTCGCTGAACTCCAACCGGTTGGCGGCGGTGTAGTCGATGCCAAGGTCGGCCGCAACCCGATCGGTGACGGCGGCGAACCCGCCGCTGACGATGGCGAAGCGGTAGCCCAGCCGCTTGAGCGTTCGGATGAGGGTACGCGCGCCAGGTGCAAGCTGTAGGTCTCGGTACACCTCGTCGAGCACGCCGACCTCCAAGCCCGACAGCATTGCTACGCGCCGGCGCAGCGACTCGGCGAAGTCCAGCTCTCCGCGCATGGCAGCGTCGGTGAGCGCACTCACCTCCGGCCGGCACCCCGCCCGCTCGGCGAGCAGATCGATCACCTCGCCTTGCACCAACGTCGAGTCCTGGTCGAGCACCACCAGCCGGGCTCCCAGCCGATGCAGGGCCGCCGACTGCACGGCGACATCGACGTGAGCCCGCGCCGCCTCCTGGGCGAGGAGCACCCGTAGCCGGTCCGTGCCCGTGCCTGACACGTGCATCTCCACCGCAGTCACCGGGTAGTGCGCGATGCGCACGATGCGGTCGAGATTGGCTCCGGTGTCGGCGATGCGGCCGGTGACCGCTGCCAGCGCGGCGGGTGTCAGTGGGGAGCCCAGCACCGTGACGATGCTGCGGCCACCGGCCCGAGGCCTGGTGTCACCGGCGCCGCGCTCGATCTCGGCAGCCATGCCGAGCCGTTCGCTCGTCATCGCCACCGTCTCGCGCAGAGCGCTCTCGTTGCGCGGCACGGTCAGCAGGACGCCGACGACGAGCCGCCCGCGGATCACCACCTGTTCGACGTCGAGGACCTGCACGCCGAACCCGCCGACGGCGGACAGCAGTGCGGACGTCACGCCCGGCCGGTCCGGTCCGGTCAGCGTCAGCAACAACGTCGGGACGTCCATGGCGCGGGCAGGCTATCGACCCTGGTGTCCGCGGGCGGTGTCGTAGGTTGAGTTCGACGCAGCGACGCCGAGCCGAGGATGCCATGACCGCCGTAGTGGAGCTCGCCGGCGTGTCTGTGGTGCGAGGTGGCCAGCGGCTGCTCGCCGACGTGGACTGGTACGTCGAGGACGACGAGCGCTGGGTGGTACTGGGCGGCAACGGCGCGGGCAAGACGACGCTGCTGCAGGTCGTCGGCGCGCAGCTGCACCCCACGACCGGTGTCGCCGGAGTGCTCGGGGAGGTCATCGGCACGGTCAACGTGTTCGACCTGCGGCCCCGGATCGGGCTGACCAGCGCGGCGCTGTCGGACCACATCCCACGCGGCGAGCGGGTTCATGACGTCGTCGTCTCGGCGTCGTACGCCGTGCTTGGTCGCTGGCGTGAGCACTACGACGACCTCGACCACCGCCGGGCAGATGCGCTGCTCGCCGAGCTCGGCATCGCGGCCCTGCGGGACCGGACGTTCGGCACGCTGAGCGAGGGGGAGCGCAAGCGGGTGCAGATCGCGCGCTCATTGATGACTGATCCCGAGCTCTTGCTCCTCGACGAGCCGGCGGCGGGCCTGGACCTGGGTGGTCGCGAGACATTGGTGGCAACGTTGTCGGTCCTCGCGTTGGACCCGGACTCACCCACCACCGTGCTGGTCAGCCATCACGTCGAGGAGATCCCACCGGGCTTCAGTCACGTGCTGATGCTGCGCGGCGGGGCCGTCGTCGCCGCGGGGCCGCTGGAGAGCACGCTGAGCTCGGCCACGCTGTCGGAGACCTTCGGCATGGCGCTGCGTCTCGAGCAGGCTGACGGCCGGTGGAGCGCCCGCAGCCGAGTCGGCGCGCACCGGCTCGGATGAGTCACTGTCGGCTACTGTCGAAGCCGTGCTCAACTGGCTCAGCAACCATCCAGAGGCAGCTTGGATGTCGCTGGCCGTGCTGCTGGCGGTCGGGGAGCTGCTTTCCCTCGACCTCGTGCTGCTGATGCTTGCGGCCGGCGCTCTTGGCGGGGCTGGCATCGCCGCGATCGGCCTGCCGTTGCTGGCACAGGTGGCCGTCGCGCTGACGGTGTCGGTCGGCATGCTCGCCGTCGTGCGGCCGAGCGTCGCGCGCCGGATGCACGGCGGCCCGGAGCTGACCACCGGCCATGCCGCACTCGTGGGCCGGCGCGGCGTCGTGGTGGACCCGGTGGATGCGACGGGCGGCCGGATCCGGCTAGCCGGTGAGCTGTGGACCGCCCGGGCGTACGACGACACCGCGACGATCCGGCCGGGGGCAACAGTGGACGTCTACGAGATCGACGGTGCGACCGCCATCGTGTACGAGGTAAGCCCACCAACGCAGTAACGGAGCTGACATGGACGCCGGAACACTGACGTTGTTCGTTCTCGCGGTGCTGGTCGCGGTGCTGGTGATCCTGGCGCTGAGCAAGACGGTGCGGATCGTGCCCCAAGCGCGCGCCGGCATCGTCGAACGCTTCGGCAAGTACCGCACCACCTTGCCGGCCGGTCTCAACGTCGTCACACCGTTCGTCGACCGAGTGCGCTACATGATCGACCTGCGCGAGCAGGTCGTGTCCTTCCCTCCGCAGCCGGTCATCACCGAGGACAACCTGGTGGTGTCGATCGACACGGTCATCTACTTCCAGGTCACCAACCCGGTCGCCGCTACGTATGAGATCGCCAACTACATCCAGGCGATCGAACAGCTGACGATGACGACGCTGCGCAACATCGCCGGTGGCATGGACCTGGAGCAGACGCTCACCAGCCGCGACGAGATCAACAGCGCGCTGCGCGGCGTCCTGGACGAGGCGACGGGCAAGTGGGGGATCCGGGTCAACCGGGTCGAGCTCAAGGGCATCGACCCACCCCCGTCGATCAAGGACTCCATGGAGAAGCAGATGCGAGCCGACCGCGACAAGCGCGCCACCGTGCTGACTGCCGAAGGCCACCGGCAGTCGGCGATCCTAACCGCCGAGGGGGACAAGCAGGCGGCGATCCTCACCGCCGAGGGCGCCCGGGAGGCGGTCATCCTGCGCGCGCAGGCGGACCGGGAGTCACGCATCCTGCGCGCCCAGGGGGAGGGTGCGGCGATCCAGACGGTGTTCCAGGCGATCCACGACGGCCAGCCCGACCAGTCGCTGCTGGCGTACCAGTACCTGCAGATGCTGCCGAAGATCGCCGAAGGCGACGCCAACAAGGTATGGATCGTGCCGAGCGAGATCGGACGCGCGTTGGAGGGTCTCGGCTCGACGCTCGGGGCGGTGTCGGGGATCCCGGCGCACACCGACGGCCCACGCACCCGCGTGCCGATGCCGGACGGCACCACCAGCGGGTCGGAGCTCAGCGCGGAACAGACGCTGGCCGCAACCCATCAGGAGGTTGC
>DATHBP010000228.1:0-3705 GCA_035296085.1 Nocardioidaceae bacterium
CGGAAGCCGACGTGGTCGAACTCGACACTCGCGGCGTCGGGGTCGAGTGGTATGGCGCCGTCGCGCTCCCGGATCATCGGGGGGAGGTCGAGCACCTCGAAGACGCGCTCGAACGACACGAGCGCGGTCATGATGTCGACGCGCACGTTGGACAGCGCGGTGAGCGGGCCGTACAGGCGCGACATCAAGGCGGCCAGCGCGAGGAGAGTGCCGACGCTGAGTGCGCCGCGCGCGGCGAGGTTGCCGCCGACGCCGTAGACCAGCGCCGTCGCAAGCGCGGCGACGAGCGTGAGCGCGCTGAAGAAGATCCGGCTGCTCATCGCGATCTTGACGCCGAGGTCGCGCACCCGCTCGGCCTTGGCGGCGAACTGTACGTGCTCCTCGACGGGCCGCCCGAACAGCTTCACGAGCAAGGCACCGCCGACGTTGAACCGCTCGGTCATGGAGTTCGACATCTCGGCGTTGGTCTGCATCTGCTCGCGGGTGAGAGCGGAGAGCGTACGACCGGCCCAGCGGGCCGGAACCAGGAACAGCGGCAGCATCACCAGTGCCAGCAGCGTGATCTGCCAGGACAAGAAGGCCATCGCGATGCCGACGAGCACCAGGCTGATCACGTTGGACACCACGCCGGACAGCGTGGAGGTGAAAGCGCGCTGCGCGCCGATCACGTCGTTGTTGAGCCTGGAGACCAGCGCGCCGGTCTGAGCGCGGGTGAAGAAGGCGAGCGGCATCTGCTGGACGTGCCCGAAGACCTGGCTGCGCAGGTCGTAGATGAGACCCTCTCCGATACGCGCGGAGTACCAGCGCTGCGCGAGCGTGAGCCCCGCCTCCACGAACGCGAGCAGCGCGATCAGCAGCGCCAGCGTCGTGACCAGCGACGAGTTCTGCTTCAGAACACCTTCGTCGACGATCTCCTTGAACAGCAGGGGCGTTGCGACGACGAGGACGGCGTCGAAGATCACGAGGACGAGGAAGCCCGCGATCGCCTTCTTGTAGGGCTTGGCGAAGCCGGCCACCCGGCGCAGCGTCCCCGGCGCGAGGCCCTGGGACGTCACGGAGCCGTCGGCGGAGAAGGATCGCAGGGCGTGCCAGTTGCCGCCCGGAGTCGTGGGAGCCATCACCGCTCCCAACGGGCTTCGCCCGCGTTCTCTTCCCGGCGGCGGCCGATCACGCCAGAGCGACGAGGTCGACGTAGCCCTCGCTCCAGTGATCCTCCACCCCGTCGGGCAGGATCAGCACCCGGTCGGGCTGCAGCGCCTGGACCGCGCCCTCGTCATGGGTGACCAGGACGATCGCGCCGGCATAGGACCGGATCGCGCCGAGCACCTCTTGGCGAGACGCCGGGTCGAGGTTGTTCGTCGGTTCGTCGAGGAGCAGCACGTTCGCCGCGGACACCACGAGCGTGGCCAAGGCCAGGCGCGTCTTCTCACCGCCGGACAGCACCCGGGCTGGCTTGTCGCTGTCGTCGCCGGTGAACAGGAACGACCCCAGCACGCTGCGCGCCTCGGTGTCGGTGAGATGCGGCGCGGCGGAGCGCATGTTGTCGAGCACCGAGCGTCCGATGTCGAGCGTCTCGTGCTCCTGGGCGTAGTAGCCGAGCTTGAGGCCGTGCCCAGGCTCCACTATCCCGGTATCCGGGGGATCGATGCCCGCGAGGATGCGCAGCAGCGTCGTCTTCCCCGCGCCGTTGAGCCCGAGGATGACCACCCGGCTCCCCCGGTCGATCGCGAGGTCGACGTCGGTGAACACCTCGAGTGACCCGTATGACTTCGACAGTGCGGTCGCGCTGAGCGGGGTCCTGCCGCACGGGGCGGGCGCCGGGAACCGGATCTTGGCCACTCGCTCGCTCCGGCGCTCACCATCGAGTCCGGCCAGCAGCCGGTCGGCGCGCTTGGCCATGCTCTGCGCGGCGGACGCCTTGGTCGCCTTGGCTCGCATCTTGTCTGCCTGAGCCATCAGTGCACCGGCCTTGCGCTCGGCGTTCGCCCGCTCCCGGCGCCGCCTGCGCTCGTCGGTCTCCCGCTGCTGCAGGTACGCCCGCCAGCCCACGTTGTAGATATCCAGCTCTGCGCGGTTGGCGTCGAGATGGAACACCTTGTTGACGGTCGTCTCCAGCAGCGCCGTGTCGTGGCTGATGACCACGAGCCCGCCCTTGTGCGACGCGAGGAAGTCCCGCAACCACGTGATGGAGTCCGCGTCGAGGTGGTTGGTCGGCTCGTCGAGGAGCAGGAAGTCGGCTCCGGAGAACAGGATGCGAGCCAGCTCGACCCGGCGGCGCTGGCCGCCGGACAGCGTCGACAACGGCTGGCCCAGGACGCGGTCCGGCAGTCCGAGACTTGCCGAGATCTGGGCAGCCTCGGCCTCCGCCGCGTAGCCCCCAGCGGCGTGCAGCTCCGCGTCGGCTCTGGTGTATCGGCGCATTGCCAGATCTCGGGCGTCGCCGTCAACCGCGCCCATCGCGTGCTCTGCCGCTCGAAGTCTCGTCACCACGTCATCGAGGCCGCGTGCCGAGAGGATCCGGTCGCGCGCCGAGACGTCGAGGTCGCCGGTGCGCGGGTCCTGAGGCAGGTAGCCGACCGAGTCCGGCGTCGAGACAGAGCCGGCAGCGGGCAGCGCCTCCCCCGCCAGCATCGTCATCAAGGTGGTCTTGCCGGCACCGTTGCGCCCGACGAGCCCGATCCGGTCACCTGGGCCAACGCGAAATGACGCGCCACCGACGAGCAGGCGCGCCCCGACCCGGATGTCGATTGACGAGACGGTGATCATGAGGAAAGAGGCTCCAAGGCAGACGCTGGGACATCACGGCACGGTCCGCGCGCGATGCGCGGACGCGGTCGTCGGCTCAGTCACCCCAGGTCAGCATGCCCGTATCCTACGTGGACTGCCCCTCGCCGAACGGACCTCGATGCGCTTCAACCGCAGAGCCAAGCTCGACACGTCGCAGATCCGCGACACACGGGGTCAACGAAGCAGCGGCGGGATGCGCAGCGGCGGCATGGGCATGGGTGGCATCCCCGGCGGACTGCCCGCCGGGGGCGGCGTCATCGGCATCATCGTCACGATCGTGATCATCGTCATCTCCCAGAGCGGAGGCGGCGAAAGCCCGGCGCCGGCAGACGGGCAAGGCAGCACGAACCTCTCCGCGGAGTGCCGCACCGGTGCCGACACCGACAAGCGCGACTGTGTGCTGGTCGCCGAAGTCAACTCGATCCAGAACTACTGGAGCACCACGCTCCCCCAGCAGGCGGGTCAGCGCTACGTGGAGGCGGACACCACCTTCTTCACCGGCCAGGTGAGCACCGGCTGCGGCAACGCCAGCGCCGCGGTTGGGCCGTTCTACTGCCCAGCGAACTCCCTGGTGTACATCGACCTCACGTTCTTCGACGACATGCTCGAAGGCCAGCTCGGAGCCAAAGGCGGGCCGTTCGCGGAGGCGTACGTCCTCGCCCACGAGTACGGCCACCACGTGCAGAACCTGCTGGGCACCATGGGCCAGGTCGGCAACGAGCAGGGGGCGGGCAGCGACCCGGTACGTCTGGAGCTGCAGGCCGACTGCTACGCCGGCATGTGGGCGAAGGGTGCAACGACGACGACCGACGCCTCGGGCCAGCCGCTGATCATCGACCTCACGCAGAACGACATCGCCCAGGCGATCGACGCTGCGAAGGCCGTCGGCGACAACCGTATCCAGCGGGAGAGCCAGGG